>JADGQU010000309.1 GCA_017881545.1 Gemmatimonadaceae bacterium | reverse complement strand
CTTCTTCGAGCGACGCACGGCGATGTCGCCGCCATCCTTCGGACACTTGACGCCGGTGGGCATCGATCTCGTGCCCCGGCACTTCGGGAACGTGCTGCAGCCGAGAAACTCTCCGGAGCGCCCATAACGTATCACCATCGGCGAGCCGCACTCGTGGCAGATCTCGTCCGTCGGCTGTGCCGGTTTGCGATCGCCGCGCAACGGTCTCGTGAACTTGCAGTCCTTCGGGTGGTTCTCGCACGCCACGAACGGTCCGAAGAATCCGCCACGGGGAACTAGTTTCCCCCCGCAAGTCGGACATCTCTCGGTCTCGAGCATGGACAAATCGTGAGCCTCGCCGATAAGGCCCACGATGTCCGCGTTCTTGACGGATTCCGCGAATGGCCCGTAGAAATCCTTGAGCATCTTCCGCCAGTTCACGTCGCCTTCCTCGACCTTGTCGAGATCGGTTTCCATATGGGACGTGAACCTGACGTTGAACACATCGGGGAAGCTCTTCACCATCACTCTCTCGACCTGTTCGCCGAGGAAAGTCGGGAAAAACCGCCGCTGCTCGAGCATCGCGTAGCGGCGATCGACGAGGGTCGAGACGATCGAGGCGTACGTAGACGGACGACCGATGCCGAGGCGCTCCAGCTCTTTGACGAGGCTGGCCTCGGAGTATCGAGGCGGCGGCTCCGTGAAGTGCTGCGATGGTGTGATCGCCCTGACCGGAATATCCGCGCCCTTCTGGACGACGGGCAGTCCCTGCTCCTCCTCGAGCGCTTTTCCTTCCTCGGCCTCGCGCGATTCCTTGTAGAGACGCTGGTAGCCGTCGAACTTGACGACGCTGCCGGTCGCTCTGAACAGGAATCGGTCGAATTCGAAATCAACAGTGGTCGTGTCGAACACCGCGGGCGTCATTTGCGACGCCATGAAACGCTGCCATATCAGCTCGTAAAGCCGGTACTGGTCTTCCTTGAGATACTTGCGAATGTGCTCGGGACGGCGCGTCGGATCCGTCGGCCGAACGGCTTCGTGCGCATCCTGCGCGTTCTTCGACTTGGTATCGGCATAGAGTCTGGGCGCGTCGGGAAGGTAGGACCCGCCGTACATCATCCTGATATAGTCGCGCGCCTGATCCGCCGCCGTAGGCGAAACTCGGGTAGAATCGGTGCGCATGTAGGTGATGAGTCCTACGGCTCCCTCCTCTCCGATCTCGATTCCCTCGTAGAGGTCCTGCGCGAGCCGCATCGTGCGCTTCGATCCGAAGCTGAGCTTCTTCGCCGCGTCCTGCTGGAGCGTGCTGGTCGTGAACGGCGCCGCCGGATTCTTTCTGCGCTCGCGGCGTTTGACCTCCGTGACCTGGAACGTCTTCCGTGATTTGAGCGCGTCGAGAATCGCGTTGGCTTCGGCCTCGTTGTTGATGACCGGCTTCTTGCCGTCGAGCAGATGCAGCTTCGCCGTGAATTGCTGTCCGGCTTCCTCGAGCAGCGCTTCGACGGTCCAGTACTCCACCGGATTGAACGCGCGGATCTCGCGCTCTCTTTCCACCAGCAGCCGCAGTGCGACCGTCTGCACGCGCCCCGCTGAAATCCCCTTCTTCACCGTCTTCCAGAGAACGGGGCTCGCCTTGTATCCGACGAGACGGTCGAGAACGCGGCGCGCCTGCTGGGCGTCGACTTTCCGTTCGTCGATCTTCCCGGCGCTGGCGATCGCCAACACCACGGCGTCGCGCGTAATCTCGTGAAACAGGACGCGCCTCATCGGCGCTCCATTCTTGGTTTTTATCGCCTGGGCAACATGCCACGCGATGGCCTCGCCCTCGCGGTCAGGATCGGTCGCGAGAAAGATCTCGCGCGAATCCCTGGCCGCGCTCTTGAGATCCGCGACGGTCTTCTCCTTTCCGGGGATCGTCACGTACTCCGGCTCGAAGCCGTTCTCGATGTCGATTCCCATCTTCTTCTCAGGTAGATCGCGCACGTGACCGACCGTCGCGCGCACTTTGTACGCGCGCCCGAGATACTTCCCGATGGTCTTCGCCTTCGCCGGGGACTCGACGATCACGAGCGAAGTCGAGCCGGGTTCGGATGGTCCGTCGTCGTCAGCGATTTTCGCCGCAGCGCTCTTTCTCGCCCGGGTAGGCTTGATCGCGCCCGTTTTCGCCGCGATGGTCTTCGTGGCCCGCTTGGTCGTTGTTTTCGTTTTAGCTGTCTTGGCTTTCGCCATTATCAATGCACCGTAGAGTTGTCGCCGCTTCCGGACGAATCTTCCAGCCCGGTTCCCTCGAGCAGACCGCGCAGGTCGTCGAGTGCAATCCGACCCTCGAATTGCATCAGGGCCCGTTCGATGATGTGCTCCAGCTCGAGCCCGTTGATTGCGCCCGAGCCGTTGAGAGAGAGCAGATGACCCCACGCTTCGGGGGCAAATCGCCCCCGCTCATGCGGGCCCATCACGCGGAATGTGGTCTGTGCAGGGATCCGTTCGTCCATTGGCGTTCGTAGTTATTTAATGGTCGAGGCAAGCTCGACGACTTTCGCTATAAGTTGTTGCCGTGCAAGTTTTTCCGTATCGAGAACAGCGTCGGCTGTTTCATAGAGTGCCCGTCTCTTCTCGTAAAGCTCCCGCAACGCCACCACCGGGTCGCGGCCGGCCAGCAACGGCCGGGTCTCAACCCTCCGCAATCGGCGAGCGACTGCCTCGGGTGACGCTCTAAGGTATATGATACGCCCAGTCGAACGCAAAAGTTCGACCGACCTCGGCTGCGTGATCCATCCCCCACCGGGCGAAAGCACCATTCCGCTCTTGACGCTCAGCTCTTTCGTCAGCGCGAATTCCATCTCCCGAAAGTGCTCCTCACCCTTCAGGCGAAAGATGTCGCGCACATCAAGGCCGGACCGCCGCTCGATCTCCTGATCGAAATCGAGAAACTCCTTCCCCAGCCTCCGCGCCACCGCTCTGCCGATCGTTGTTTTCCCGACGCCCGGGAGCCCAACGAGGATCAGATGTGGAGGCGACGTCCTAGCGTCCCAGTCTGCCACCCAAGCCAGCGACGTAATTCTCATAATTGCGTCGCGTCTCCATCAGCGAGTCGCCACCGAATTTTTCGAGGACGGCCTGAGCAACTACGAACGCTGTCATGGCTTCGGCGATAACACCCATCGCTGGAACGGCCGTGACATCACTTCTTTCCGCCACGGCCTGGGCCGGCTCGCGCGTCTTCATTTCGATAGTCGCCAATGGACGCATCAGTGTGCTGATCGGCTTCATGGACGCGCGGAGGACTATCTGCTCCCCGTTGCTGATCCCGCCTTCCATCCCGCCAGCGCGGTTGCTGCGCCGGCGTACGCGTCCCGCCTTCACGTTGGGCTCGTCGGCGTCGATCTCGTCGTGAACGTCGGATCCCTTTCTACGCGCGCTCTCCACGCCGAGGCCAATCTCGACTGCCTTCACGGCGGGAATCGACATGAGAGCCGCGGCAAGCCTGCCATCGAGCTTCCTGTCCCACGACACGTGCGACCCCAGCCCCACCGGCACCCCGTCGCAGACCACCTCGGCGATTCCGCCGAGAGTGTTGCCGTCAGCTTTCGCAGCGTCGATTCTGGCAATCATCTCTTGCTCGGCCGCACCATCCAAAGTGCGCAGAGGCGACGCGTCGGCGGCTGCGTTGAGGTCTACGGGCATGCTGTCGGGCCGTCTGGCGTCGACGCCGCCCAGGTGCACAACGTGGCTCCCCAGCGTGATGCCGAACTCGCGTAGAAAACGCCTGCAAATGGCCCCAGCGGCGACGCGTGCGGTGGTTTCGCGTGCCGATGCGCGCTCCAGCACATCCCGGGCATCATCCCGATCGTACTTGAGCATCCCCGACAGATCGACATGTCCGGGGCGCGGCCGGGTAACCGCCCGCTTCCGCTCCGGATCGCCTTCCCGGGGCG
>JADGQU010000308.1 GCA_017881545.1 Gemmatimonadaceae bacterium | reverse complement strand
CCACGCAGATAGTCACGTTCCTCGAGCGAGCCGTCCTCTCGAGGTACGATGGAGCCGAGACGGAGAAGAACCGCGTCAATCTGCTGACGATGCACTCCACGAAGGGGCTGGAGTTTTCGCGCGTGTACATCGTGGGCGTCGAGGACGAGCAGCTGATTCCATTGCCGCGAAGCGGGGTGCTCCCAATTCAGGAGCTGGAGGAAGCGCGCCGGCTTCTATACGTGGGGATGACGCGGACGATTGATCGGCTGGTGATGACGCGCGTCAAATCCCGGGGGGAGAAGGGGACGGGCGGGCATCGGTTCCTCGACGAAATGGGGTTAAGTCCGAGTACTCGTTGAGTCCGAGTTCGGCGATGCCAGCCGTCGCGCAGCGATCCGTGATCAACGGCGTGTGACCCGCCAAATGGTATTCCCCACATCATCAGCCACCAATAGAGCGCCGGCGGAGTCGATCGCGACACCGACAGGGCGTCCCTGCGCCTCTCCATTGGGTTTCAGGAAACCGGTAAGGACATCGATCGGCTGGCCGCTCGGTCGTCCGTTGGCGAACGGGACGAAGATCACCTTGTAGCCGCTCCACGGCTTTCGATTCCACGAGCCGTGCTGCCCCACGAACATTCCGCCGTTGAACCTGGGCGGCAGCGCTCTCGCTCCGGACCAGGTGAGGCCGAGCGATGCGGTGTGGGGCCCGAGCGCATAGTCCGGGACGATCGCCCGCTCGATGAGTGCGGGTCGCTGTGGTTCAATTCGATAGTCGATGTGCCGGCCGTAGTAGCTGAACGGCCAGCCATAGAATCCTCCGTCCCGCACCGACGTGATGTAGTCAGGGACGAGATCGCTGCCGAGTTCATCGCGCTCATTCACGGCCACCCACAGAGCGCGGCTCTCGGGTTCCCACGCGAGGCCAACCGGGTTGCGAAGTCCGCTCGCGAAGACGCGATGCTTTCCGGTAGCCCGATCGATTTCCCAGATCGCCGCGCGGTTCTGCTCGTGCAGGTATCCGTTTTCCATCGCGTTGCTGTTGGAGCCGACCGACGCGTAGAGCTTGGAGCCATCCGGAGTGGCGATGACGTTCTTCGTCCAGTGGTGATTGATGCGGCCATCGGGGAGATCGACCAGTTTCACTCCAGGCGCAACGATGTTGGTAACCCCTGTCACGTACGGGAAGCGCACGATCGCGTCGCTGTTTGCGACGTAGAGCGCGTCGCCAACAAGCGTCATCCCGAACGGCGCGTACAGTCCCGACAGAAATACAGAGCGTGTGTCCGCGATTCCATCTCCGTTGGTATCGCGCAAGAGGATGATTCGATTCGGGCTCGGCACTCCGCTGCCCGACCTTGCCTGAAAGTATTTGAAGAAGAATCCCTTGATTCCCTTGTTGTCATCCGGCCGCTTCGGCGCATTCGTCTCCGCAACGAGCACGTCGCCATTCGGAAGCACGTAGAGCCAGCGGGGATGGTCGAGACCGCTGGCGAAGGCGCGAACAGTGAGTCCGTCGCCTGCCACGGGTGTGGCGTTGTCCGCCCAGCCCTTCGCCGTTACGACGTTGATGACCGGAATCACCGATTCCTTCGGCCGCGGAATGACGGGATTGACACCTGTCTCGGCGGAAACCGGGAGACGCGCCGGCGAGCCGCAGGCGGCGGCAAAGCATGCCGCCCCAAGCAAATAAATCTTAAGGAGAGTGGAACTCATGAAATCCGGTCGAAAGCAAGAATCACGCGCATCGTAACCGGATGATAAGTTTGAAATAATGTCCGAGCGCGAACGGCAGCAGGCGGGCGGCGAGTGGCGCGTCCCGGTCGGTGGTGAGGAAACCTCAGCGGCTTTCGATCCGGCAACCATCGGGGCGGAGCGGGGCGTAGTCTTCGTCTGTGCCCACGGAGCCGGCGGAAACATGGACGATCGCGGGATCCTTCAGACCGCGAACGCGCTCCGTGCGCGGGGGTTCGGCGTCGTTCGGTTCAACTTCCTCTACAAGGAAAAGAAGTCCCGGCGCCCCGACCCGATGCCGCGGCTCAAGGAATGTTTCTCGGCAGTCGTCGCCCGCGCGAGGGCGGAGCTGTCGCCGAAGGTTCTGATCATCGGCGGCCGCTCGATGGGTGGCAGGGCGGGGTCGATGCTCGCCGCCGAGGGGTTCGAGTGTGATGGACTGCTGCTGCTCGCGTATCCGCTCCATCCACCCGGCAAGCCGGAGCAGCTCCGGGACGCGCACCTGCCAGCGATCAAAGTCCCGGTGATCTGCTTCAACGGAACTCGCGATCCGTTCTGCACGCCGAGCCTGATGGAGGAAGTGCTAGAGCGCGTGACCACGGATTGGGAGATGCACTGGGTGGAGGGAGCGGACCACAGCTTTCACGTGCCGAAATCTTCCGGCAAGACCGACGCTCAGGTGCTGGCGGAAATCGCCGACGCTGCTCAGGCATGGGAGAAGCGAATCGAGCTCGATTAGCGCAGCGATCGCGGTCTTGACATGTTCACAGCTTGTATTTAACCTACTGGTTACTTAACCCGATAGTTTAGCAGCAATGCCTCCAGACCGCCTCTCGACCGTTTTCAGCGCGCTCTCCGATCCCACCCGCCGCGCGATCCTCTCCCGGCTCGCCCTAAAGGGGGAGACATCGGTTACAGCGCTCGCCAAGCCGTTTCGGATGAGCCTCCCCGCCGTCTCCAAGCACTTGAGGGTTCTGGAGCGCGCGGGGCTGATCTCCCGCGGCCGCGACGCGCAGTGGCGACCCGCCCGCCTCCAGGCAGCGCCCCTCAAGGATGTCTCCGACTGGGTAGGTCACTATCGGCGATTCTGGGAGCAACGCTTCGATCGCCTGGACAACTATCTACAGGAACTTCAAAAGCAGGAGAAGCACAATGGCCGCACCAAGCGCAGCAAATAAGCGCGCCGCCCCGCCGGCGGAGCGAACGCTCGTCATCAAGCGCACCTTCGATGCGCCGCGCGATCTTGTCTGGAAGGTGTGGTCGGACCCGGAGCAGGCGAAGCAGTGGTGGGGCCCGCATGGCTTCACCGCGCCCGTGGTCGAGCTGGACACCCGCCCCGGCGGAAAGTGGCGCGCGATGATGCGCTCATCCGACGGCAAGGAGCTCTGGCAGCACGGAGTCTACCGCGAGATTGTTCCCCCGGAAAAGGTCTCGTTCACGTTCATCTGGGACGAGCAGCCCGACCATGAGATGCTCGTCACTGTAACTTTCGTGGAGCGTGGCAAGAAAACCGAGATGACTCTCGAGCAGAGCGTGTTCAACTCGAAAGAAGATCGTGACGGGCACGAAGGCGGCTGGAACGAGAGCCTGGAGCGCTTTGCCGCGTACCTCAAAACAGTCAAGGGAGACCGGCATGCTCGCTGATACAGACGCGATCGCGACGATCGCGGTGAAGGACCTCAAGGTCGCGAAGAAATTCTACGAAGGCACACTCGGCCTGAAACCGAAACCGTCCGAGCAGGAAACCGAAGCGCTCGAGTACAAGAGCGGAAACTCGAGAGTGTTTGTGTATAGGTCGCAGTACGCCGGGACCAACAAAGCTTCCGCGGCCACCTGGGTTGTAGACGACATGGACGAGGTGGTGCGGACGCTCAAGGGCAAGGGAGTCACGTTCGAGCACTACGACCTGCCGGGACTCACGCTGAAAGGCGACATCCACGTCGCGGGAAAGATGAAATTGGCATGGCTCAAGGATCCGGACGGGAACATCCTGGCGTTGATGAGCGGCTGACCGTGGGACTATGCTGCTCGCGCAGAAACTCAACTACGCTGGTCGCGCAGAAACTGAACTACGCTGCCGCCTGCCGCCTGCTGAACGCTACCCGCTGCCTGCTGCAAACGCCGGGACCGTTCTTTGTGGCGTTATGGCACAAGCAGTTGCTTGTACCCTGACGCGCGGTAGTGCTGTCATGACGTTCGCAGCACGT
>JADGQU010000307.1 GCA_017881545.1 Gemmatimonadaceae bacterium | reverse complement strand
AAGCGATGGATCGTGCCCGGTCGAACAGGGCCACCACCGCCGGTGTGCGCTCCAGCGGAGGACGATTGATCCCGCCTCGGATCTCGATCTGCGCTCCGGTCTGTACAGGTTGCATCGACTCGATGCGGCGCGAGATGTCCTGGCCCTGGGCCATGGTTCGAAAACGCACATCCACTTCGGCGCGGGCCTCCGAGGCGACGACGTTGGAGAGCGTTCCGCCGCGGATTACACCGACGTTGATGCTGATGCCCTCGTTCCCATCGTTGAGCGCGTTCAACACCAGGATCTGACGGGCTAACTCCAATATGGCACTGACGCCTTTCTCCGGATCGAGCCCAGCATGTGCAGAGACTCCGCGCGCGATCACCTCGTAGTTGGCAATTCCCTTTCGGGCGGTCTTGACCTTTCCTCCCGGCAGTGAAGGCTCGAGGACAAAGACCGCGGCACAATTCGAGGCTTCAGACGCGATCAGATCGCGCGACGTCGTGCTGCCGCTCTCCTCGTCGCAGGAAAGAAGAATACGGATCTCTCTCCATGGTTTCAGGCCGAGCTCATGGATCGCCTCCAATGCAGCGACCATCACTTCCACACCGCTTTTCATGTCGAAAATGCCCGGGCCGAACGCGCGACCGTTGTCCACCCGGAAAGCACTGCGGGTCAAAGTCGCGAGAGGCCAGACGGTGTCGACATGACCGAGCAGCAAGACCGCCCCGTCCTGATGAAGTGACTGTCCGAAGGTCATGCGGCCTGCGAGATGCGCCCCCCGCTCCGTCTCGTGAAGTCTCGTCGCCGCGCCAATCGCATCGAGCCGTGTCTTCAGCTTCGCCGTGATGCCTGTGGTCGCCGCGGCGTTCCCTGTCGGCGACTCCTGTTCGACCAGTGCGCGAACTCCCGCCAGCAGATTTTCCTGACGGGCGCTGAAGTGGCTCAGGAGCGCGGCGGACATCGACGCTTCAACAGTCGAGACGACATCCGGCTTGGACGGTATAGCTCGTGTCATTGTCTGAATTCATGTGGCTTCGCTGTGGATGCAGGTCCGGTTACCTGATGCTCTTCCATGCGCATTTCAGGAGACCCACAATGCGAAGCCGGTCACCAGGCCCTTACCCCAAGAGAGAGTCCGATCGCTCTTGGCCGGATATAGCCCAGTCCCAGCGCGGAATTGGGCAGGGCCCCGGCCGCGTCAACAGAGGCGATGCCCTTCTCGTTGGTCAGGTTCTTTCCATAGAGCTCGACCAGCCAACGACCGAATTCGGTTCCCGCTCGCAATTCCAGCGTCACATAGCTCGGGATCCTGCTGAGCCCGCCGCCAGTGCGCGTAGTGAAGTCGAACGTTCGGTCGCCGGTGTAGCCCAGGCCGCCGCCAACGAATGCCGTCGCGCCGTTTCTCACGTTCCATTCATAGTCAGCCGTGAGTCCGGCGGCCCACTTAGGCGTGAACGGTAGTGGATCGCCATTCAAGCCGCCAACGCCAGGATCCGTATCCTTGGTCAGGACGGCATCCGTGTACGCACCATTCAAGGAGAATGTCAGACCGGCCGTTGGGATGACGCTCGCGGTGAGCTCGGCCCCCTTACTCACCGCCGTTCCACCGTTCGCATTGATTCCGAAGCCATTCACCAGAGCGAACAGTTGAATGTCCTTCCAGTCGAGGTAGAAAACGCTCAGATCGACGGAGGACCGGCCGCCGGCCCCGCTTGCCTTCCAACCTGCCTCATAGCTGGTCAGGCTGTCCGACTTGTACGTCAGTGGGGTACCCGCCGGAACATTCGGCGGAAGAACATTCGGCCCGCCCGGTCGGAAGCCGGTAGCGACGCGTGCATAGATCGATGAATTCGCAGTCTGTGCGAAGCGTCCGGAGACCGAGTAGGTGAACGGACTCTCGTGCGAGTCGAGGTTGTCAAATTCGACATGTCCGCCGGCCAGCGGACCGTCGCCGACCTGTGATGCGGACTGGTCATTTCTGCTCTGGCGCGCGCCGAGGGAAAGATCGAAGCGTGGCGTCAAGTGCCAGGTGGTGTTGCCGAAGAGAGCGAGCTCCTTATAGGTGGACGGCAGCGAAAGCACTGCCAGGTCCGGAACACCCTGGGCGATGGCTCCCGTGGCTGCTTCAACGGCGTGGATTTCCTGATGGATCTCAGATTTCTCGTTGGTGTAATACCCGCCGATCAACCATTCAAAGGTCTTGTTCCTGGGTGAGACGAAACGCAGCTCCTGTGAAAACTTGTCGGTGCTGGTCGTCTGCGGCAGACGGGCACTCAATGGCCTGGTCGCGTCATTGCCGAATAGAGCAGTCACGAGTGAAGCCAGAGGAGGACCGCCGGTGAGGCCACTTGCGATCGTCGCGTCGAGGTTCAAGTTCTGTTCGAAAGTCGAGTAGCTCGTCACCGACGCGAGACTGGCCGCACCGAGACCCCAATTAGCAGTGGCGCTGGAGATCCTATACCTGGTTTGTACCGGTTGCTCAAAGTACGAAGACTGGACCTTGCCGTTCTCCAGCGGTTTGAGAGTCACGGGGTCGGCGTCGATCGCATTCGGTGCACGGCTGTTGAAATCCTGCATCTGCTCCGTAAGGAGAAGCGAAAATTTCGCGGACGGTTGATACAACCCGGACAGACGCCCTCCAGAGGACCTGTCGGTATTGATGTTCCTGGCGACGCGCGTGCCGCCGATGATGTCGACCCCTGGAGTGGTCAGGCTGGCGACCGGATTATTACCGATCGAGTCGATGAAGCCGTCATCGGACCGATAAAATCCAGTGGCGCGAAGCGCAAAGTGATCGCCGAGTGGAACGTTCGCCATGCCTTTCAGTGAGTATCCGGCGCCGCCGCCGTCGACGGTCTCCGATGTTCCGAGAACTCTCGCCTCGAAACCCGCGGTGGTGGGCTGGTTCATCACATATTTCAGGGCGCCACCAACTGAGCTCGCCCCGTACAAGCTGCCTTGCGGGCCGCGCAACACCTCAATCCTCGCCAGGTCGAACGTGTCGAAGTTGCCGGCAAGGATTGCGCCATTAGCCAGACCGCTGCTCGATCCGAACGGTACGTCATCGGTATAAATACCTACCGTGGACGCAACACCACCGGTATTGATACCACGCATGGTGACGCGGTTCGTACCCGGCTCGTCTCCAGTAACGGTCAAGCCCGCCACCATTTGCCCGAGGTCCTGCAGATCCTCGACATGATGATTTTCCAGTGTCTCGCCGCCGAGAACCGCGACCGACGCCGGAACCTCTACGAGCGTCTCCGCACGCTTCTGCGCTGTAACGACCACATTTTCACTGTATGGCAGGGAAGTCAGTCGGAGGTTCTGCGTCAGCGTCTGACCGGCGTGTAGCTCGAGATCCTTCGCTTCTCCGGGAGCGAACCTGTCGAGCGATGCTGAGACGCGGTAATGACCGGGAGCGAGATCCCGAATCTGAAAGGAGCCTGTCTTGTCGGCGGAGACTGTTCTCGAACCGCCCGGACCGTCGACCGATACGAGAGCGCCCGGGAGGGGGGCGCCGCTGGGATCCGTGACCCTGCCCTGGAGGGTGGCGTTCGCCTGGGCCCACAGGGCCGGTCCGCCCACCAGCACGAAAAGCATCGCTGCCACCAGGATCACCTTGCGATATCGCATGCTGCCTCCGTTCCAGTGTGAGTGTGCGCCCATATCTACATCCTTTGTTGCAACAGGTCAAACAAAAACAACATCTGTTGACATCGGCGTCCTGGCCCGCGATAGAGTCACCGGCCATGAAACGACTGCAGGGGCATCTCATCGTGCTGGTTGGTCTCGCGCTCGGCTGCGCGACAACTCGTGTCCCCACGCGTTACGACGCCGTGATCCGCAACGGATTGATTTACGACGGCAGCGGATCTGCGCCGCGAAAAGGCGACGTCGCGATCGCCGGGGACAGGATCGCCGCCGTCGGCGACATCG
>JADGQU010000306.1 GCA_017881545.1 Gemmatimonadaceae bacterium | reverse complement strand
CGCGATTTCGCCGCGGTTCGCGATTAGAACTTTCTTAAACACTGTTGCTCATTAAGCGTTGTTCGGGAAGACTGGCTACTCAACACTACCAAAACAAAAGAACTGGATCCGAGATCTGAGAAGGCAAAGATCCCAGAACTGAGTCACCGCGCGTCGACCGCTCTCAATGGATCACCTACAAATTCGCTGTTGCTTGTACCCTGACCCGCACCGGTGACGTCCTAAGGCGTAGTGACTAAAACCTGGTATCTTGTGCTTCCCAGATCTCGGATCCCGTTCAGTTCAGCGAGATGCACCCCGCGAACCGAACGAATCTTTCCCTACGTGACTTCCTGCTTAACTGTATCCCACGACGTGTCGCTCGACGCGTTGATTCCCTGTACCCGCAGCGCGAACTCGGCCGGATTTGTCGCCGCGAACAGCGCATCGTCGTACGAGATCACGCCCTTGTGGTACCAGTTCATGAGCGACTGATCGAACGTCTGCATTCCGTAGGCGACGCCGCCTTCCTTGATCAGGCCCGGAATGTTGAGCGCCTTGGACAGGTCGCGGATCTGGTCGCGAACGGCCTCGGTGTTGACCAGGATTTCGGAGGCGGGAACTCTTCCCTTCTTGTCGGCGCGACGAACGAGACGCAGCGAGATGATCGCGCGCAGCGCCGTCGACAGCATGTAGCGCACTTCGGTCTGCTGGTGCGGAGGATAGAAGGACAGAACGCGGTTGATCGTCTGTGTCGCATCGGTCGTGTGCAGCGTCGAGAAGACGAGGTGACCCGTCTCCGCCGCCTTGAGCGCCGTGTCGAGAGTATCGAGATCGCGGATCTCGCCCACGAGCAGAATGTCGGGATCCTGTCTCAGCACGCGGCGCAGCGCCTGCGCGAAGTTGTTGGTGTCGGTGCCCACCTCGCGCTGGTTGATGGAGCTCTTGATGTCGCGGTGCAGGAACTCGATCGGATCTTCGATCGTGATGATGTTCGCGTGCCGGTTCTGGTTGATGTAGTGCAGCATCGACGCGAGCGCGGTGGATTTCCCGGATCCCGTGATACCCGTGACGAGAATCAAGCCGCGCGGCATCAGCGCGATTCGCTCGCACACCTCGGGGAGATTGAGCTCCGCGATGGTCTTGGCCTGGAAGGGCACGGCTCTCAGCGCGTAGGCGATCGTTCCGCGCTGCTGATACGCGTTGACGCGGAAGCGGCCGATTCCCGGCACCGCCAGCGCGAAATCTGATTCCTTCTGCTCCGAGAACTCCTTGATGTTCTTGGGCGCCATGATCTGCTCGGCGAGGCTGCGCAGGTCTTCCTGTTTGAGCGCGGGCTGGTCCATGGAGATCATGTGCCCGTCGATGCGGAGCGTCGGTGGCCGTCCGACTTTCAGGTGGAGGTCGGATGCGCCCGACTGGATCATGTGCTGAAGCACGGCCTTGTAGTCGAAGCCCGGCGCAGAAGAGGGAGCCGACTTGGGAGCCGGCGGTGTCATTTTTTCAGCCATTGGGATCAATACGGAGGAGGACCTGGCCGTACTCGACGGGGTGCGCGTTCTGCGCGAGAATCTCCTTCACGACTCCATCGAACTCGGACTCTATCTCGTTCATGATTTTCATTGCTTCGATGATGCAAACTATCTGACCCTTACTGATTCTGTCGCCGAGCGCGAGGTAGGGCTTTGAGCCCGGCTCGGGAGCGTGGTAGTAGGTACCGACCATCGGCGACTTGACTTCAAGATACTTTGGCTTGGCCGGCTCGAGCCTGGGAACCTCGACTGCGCCCGCGCCCGACCCCGCGTGCGCAGCGGCAACAGCGGGCGGCAGCAACGCGGGCATCGTCATCGGAGCCGCCATCTGCACGGCTCCACGCTGCTGCGGCGTCTTCGAAATCCTGATCTTCATCCCCTTGTCGGACGAAATCTCGATCGAGTCAACACTCGACTCGTCGAGCATTTCCACGAGCTTCTTGACGTAACGGAGATCGATCATCGTCATTGGGCGGTAAGCGGGAAGCGGTAAGCGGGAAGCGGGAAGCGGTAAGCGGGAAGCGGGGTGTTCATGCAACCTCCAGCAGCTCTCGCGTGAAATCAGTGAGAATCTCGGGGCCGTTCGCGGCAAGATGGACATCGTCCTCGATGCGAACTCCTCCCCAACCCGGGCGGTAGATTCCCGGTTCGATCGTCACCACCGCCCCCTGCCCCAGCAGGGTCTCGACGGTTTTCGCCAGGCGTGGCGCCTCGTGTACCTCGAGTCCCAGCCCGTGACCGAGGCTGTGCCCGAATGCGTCGCCGTAGCCTCGCTCCTCAATGTAGCGGCGAGCCAAACCGTCGGCATCCTGTCCCTTCATGCCGGCGCGCACCGATTTCGAGGCGACGGCGTTGGCGTGTCTCACGATCTCGTAGATCTCGCGCTGCTCGCTCGACGCCGGTCCGATCACGAGGGTGCGGGTGATGTCGGAGCAGTAACCCTTGTACTGAGCGCCGAAATCGAGAAGGAGCAGATCACCGCGCTCGATCACACGCGATGAGGCGCGCGCGTGCGGCAGCGCCGCCCGCGGTCCCGATGCGACGATCGCCGAGAATGGAAACTCTTCGCTGCCTTCGTCGCGCAGGGAGTGCTCGAGAATTCCAGCGACATTGAGCTCAGTCAGTCCCGGCCGGATTTCCTTGATGGTCCTGGTCAGCGCGCGGATCGCGATCTCTCCGGCGTGCCTGATCAGGGCGACTTCTTCCGCGTCCTTCGACTCGCGCAGTGCTTCGACCAGGTTGATCTGGGGCCGCCACTGCCAGCGCGATCCTTCGCTCAGCAAGCGCTGAAAATCGCGATGCAGCAGGTGCGCGGACTCGAATCCAACTATCTCGATGCCACTGAGGCCGGCTGCCAAATTCCACAATCCCGTCCATAGGCTCTGCGCCTCGATGCGGATCGTCGCGATATCGCCAAGCTCGTCGCGCACCTGGGTGTCGTACCGGAAGTCGGTGATGAAATGCAGATCGCGCTGTGTCACCAGCAGGAGAGCACTCGAGCCGGAGAAGCCCGTGAGGTAGCGCACGTTCGGAAGGCTCGTGATCACCAGCGCGTCGATGTGCGCGGCAGTGATTGCCTCGCGGAGCGCGGCGACGCGCGCGGGGCGCCGATCAGCCATTGGCTGCAACCGGAAGATTTTTCACCAATCCACGCAGGGCGAGCTCGTAACCGTACGCGCCGAAGCCGCAGATGACTGCCAGCGCCGCATCGGCCAGCGCCGAGCGACGACGCTCGGGCTCTCGCGCGAAAATGTTGGTGAGGTGGATTTCCACGAAGGGGATCTTGACTCCCGCGAGCGCGTCGCGAATGGCGAGGCTGGTGTGGCTGTACGCTCCCGCGTTCACGAGCGCGCCGTCGGCGCGACCGCGAAGCGCGTGAACAGCATCAACGATCTCCCCTTCGCCATTGTGCTGCGAGAACGTGAGCTCGACGCCGAGCTCCTTTGCGACCTTCAAGAGGCGCGACTCGATATCAGCCAGAGTGTCAGTCCCATAGACGGCCGGCTCACGCGTGCCGAGCAGATTGAGGTTGGGGCCATTGATGACGGCGATTCTCACTCGCCCGTGAGCCCGTCGAGCCAGGCGCGGAATTTTGCGACGTCTTCTTCCGATTCCTGCGTTTGTGGCATCCGTTGATTCACGCGCGGCGTCGGCATGGGTGGTGTCGGCGGAGTAGGTCTCGCCGTGCCCGTCGCCCCGCTGAAGGCGCCCGCGAGCCGCGAGGCTGCTCTGCTGTCCGAGGCGCTCACCGTCGCACCCGCGAACACCGCGTCGAGCGAAGCGCTCGGGGCGGAGCTTCCCAGAGGCGCGGCGGTGTCGGCCGGCACGCTGTTGCCCGGGCGGGAAGCCCCCCCGGAGTTTCCAGCGGAACGCGGCGGACGGCGTCTCCCCAGCGTCGCGAAGAATTCCCGGAC
>JADGQU010000305.1 GCA_017881545.1 Gemmatimonadaceae bacterium | reverse complement strand
TGGCGACACCATTCAGACTCGTTCCGCGCATCCGCTGCCGATGCGCGCCTTCATCGCGAGCCTTGGCTGGATCGCCGGCGCATACATTGGTGGCCAGTTCTGGTACGGCATCCGTCCCCACAACTGCCAATGTGACGATCCAGGTCTCGAGCAATTTGTTGAGGGAGCGTTTGGAGGTGGCGCCCTGGGTGCGGCGCTCGGGGCGGCTGCTCCGGATCTGGGAACTTCGTGCTCGTTCACAACACGCGTTGGCCGAAGTCTTCTCGGGTCGATAGGCGGAAGCGTCGTCGGTTTGCTGCCTAATTCGGGAGCAATATTGCTTACCGTTCCGATCCTCTCCGTCACGGGGGCGACATTGGCGGAGCGGCGCTGTTGAGATAGACAGTGGACGTGTCCTCGAGTCGCGACTACACTGCCGCGTCAGAGCTGATCGGCGAACATCGTTCTGTAGTGCCGGTACCAGTCGCTCTGAAAAACTTCTGCCGGATCGAGCCGGCGTTTGAGGCGCAGGAATTCCGGAAACTCGGGATAAGCCGCGGCGACCTGCTTCCGGTCGGCCCACCGGTGATAGGTGAGGTAGTAGCTCCCGCCGTATGAGAGTCCACGATCGATGAGCCGGCGGAACTCCTGCTTCGCTTTCTCGATGCCCGCGGGATCCGGCATGACGTGAATGTTGAAGATGATGCAGGCATAGGGCTGCTTCGCCCAGGTAAGCATCGTCTCCGTGTCACGCTCGATCAGACGGATGGTGCCGTAAATCAAATCCGTTCTGTGCTCGAGAAAGTCCGAGCGAACATCCGCGAGAAAGCGGACGAGGGCATCGCGAGGGACGTATATCTCCGAGATCATCTCGGTCCCATGCGCGTATTCGCCGAGTCGCGCGCCGAGCGTCTCGTGATAGTCGGGGATGTACGTGCTCATCTGGTGCTCGTCGGACCAATAGTACTGGCCAGACGTCGTGAGGTAGTAGCTCGCGTACGCCTGAAAGGCGCGGGCGCGATCGACGTGCGCGAGCAGGATGAGCTCGCGCCAGTTTTCCGGAGTGAGGCGGGCGCGGTTCGGGGGCATGGGCGTCGCGTCGTCCACCGGGCGATAGCATGAAAAGACTCCCTTCCGAAGGAGCGCGTCGGGGTCCAGCTGTGTGGCAAACTGGAAATCACCGTATTGGTAGCCGGCAGCGATGCGCCGGTCGAACATTGCTGGAAGGTCTGCAATGTCGATGACCTCGACTGTACGCTGCACCTTGTGGCGCGGCGTGAGTCGCAGCCGCACGTTGACCATCGCGCCGAACATTCCGTATCCGCCGATTGCGGCGCGAAAGATCTCCGAGTTCTCCGTTCTACTGCAGCGGCGTACCCTACCGTCGGGTCCCACGATGGTGAAGGCGGCGACGTCGCCAACAAATGGGGGGAGCTTGAGTCCGCGCCCGTGCACGTTCGCCGCCAGGGCACCGCCGATGCTCAGTTTGTCGGCGCCGGTCTGCTTCTGAATGAATGCCCAGGGCTTCTTCTCGTTCACCTGATTCTCGAGGAGATACTGATAAAGCTCTGGCCACTGGATTCCCGCTTCGACTTCGATCTCGCCGGCGACGCGGTCGAACTCGATGACGCGCGTGAGGCCATTCATGTCAATGAGCGTCGCGTCTGTCGCGAATTGCTGACCGCCCATAGCGTGCCTGCCGCCGGCAACGCTCACTGCTCGGCCATCGCGACGGGCAGCGCGGACCACTGACTGCACCGCGTCAATGGACTCGGGGCGGACGACGTCGTGGACCCGTGTAGGATTCAGGTGCGAGTGGACGTCGTTGACGCTAACGCCTTCGGCTGGTGACTCTGCGGTGCGACGCGGAGCGCAGCCAGAGACAGCCGTGGCAACGCCAGCCTTTGCGGCCAGCTCGAGAAATTCACGTCTTGATATCATGGTTTCTCCGAAATGGCGGCCAGGCACGCGAGATCGCTCTGGCCGCCACAAAGATCATCCCGAGCGCGACGCCCTGGATGACGTGATAGAGTGCGTTGTGATTGAAGTAGACCGGATGAACTCCGATGCGAAGCTGCTGAACCGCGGCTGCGACAAGAGTGAGCGCGAGGCCCGTGACTCCCCACCGGACCGCAGGCTCTGGCCGACGGCGGTATGTGCTCGCCAGCGCGAACAGAAGAATCAGCGTGCTCGGCAAATAGGCGGCGATCGCGACGTAGAACTTGCTCGTTACGAATACCACGACGAGCGAAAAAATCACCAGTTGCGCAATAGCCAGGCGGCGGACGAGAGTCGACCCGCGCTCGTCGAGTTCAAGGATCGCGCTGATGTTCCACGCGGCGAGACTTGTAACGAATATGGCCAACAGACTCGCCGGCCAGAGAATCGCCCGACCAGGACTCGATGCATCGAGGAAGAATCCGTGCACGGTTCCACCGAGCGCCGACGCCACACTGATGGACGCGAAGAATACGACGAACCAGAAACGCACAGTGCGGTCGCGCACTTCGGGGCGGACGAGCGCGAACACGAAAACCGTGGCTTCGATCGCCAGTGCATAGTCGGTGAGGGTTACGGCGGGCTCCGTCATGCGTTCACATTACCCGTTTCGTGCTCCTCCGGCAGTACGCATTGTTACGTAGTAAAGCGCTCGATTCACGTATCCTCGGGCCGCGGCTTGTGCCGGCCGTGTCCGCGCGCATACCTTAGAATGTCGATCACTGTGGGGCCTCGATGAAGCACTGGCAGGAGACATCAAGGATCCTGCAGCTGCTCACCCGACTCGTCGAGCAGGGGCGCGGTGCGGCTCTGGCCACAGTGGTCAATATCCGGGGTTCGGCCTATCGACGGCCCGGCGCCAAGATGCTCATCGAAGACGATGGCACGATGGCCGGCAGCGTCAGCGGTGGCTGCCTCGAGGCGGACGTTCGGGAAGTCGCGCTTTCCGTGATCCGGGACGGAATTCCCCAGCTGGTGCATTACGACACCGGCCTAGACGACGAGACGCCATTCGGTTTGGGGCTCGGCTGCAATGGAGCGGTGGACATCTTCGTGCAGCGCGCCACCGAACGGGACTTGCTGGAAACCTCGCGGCGAATATCGCTTCTGCTCGAGGGAGAGGCCACATTCGCTGTTTCCACCGTCGTGAGCGGAGCGGCGGGGCTCGGGCGGTCCGTCGTGGTTGGAATGAACGGGAAGCCTGTCGGCTCAACCGGTGATGCGAATCTCGACCGCATGATCATGGCGCGCGCCAGAGAGTTCCTCGGCACTGGCACCTCGCAGATCCACGATCTCGACAGGCACCGGGTTTTCACTGAGATCCAGCTCCCGCCGCCATCGCTTCTCGTCATCGGCGCCGGCGAGGACACGCGCCCGCTCGTCGCGTCTGCGTCGGACGTCGGATTCCGCGTCACAGTGGTCGATCATCGCTCCGCATACCTCAGCCCCAGCCACTATCCGAGCGGGGCGCGCCTGGTCAAAGCCCGCTCGGATTCGAATCTGTTCGATCTGCCGCTCGGTCCGCGAGCGTATGCTGTTGTGAAAACGCATTCGCTGGAACACGATCGCGAATGGGTGCGGCGATTACTGGCCAGCGACGTGCCTTACATCGGCGTTCTCGGATCGCGCGCGCGCATTGACGACATGCTGCGCCAGCTCGACGCCGAGGAGAACGACCGGGTATTCGGGCCGGTGGGACTGGACATCGGGGCCGACGGTCCGGAGCAGATCGCGGTGAGCGTCGTGGCCGAGTTGCTCGGATTCCTGTCGGGACGCGAGCCGGGTCATCTCCGCTCGAGAGAGGGTGCCATTCATGCCGGGTGATCGGATGGGAGCTGTTGCTGGCGTCGTACTCGCCGCCGGATCCTCGGCCCGGATGGGCAAGAACAAGCTCTTGTTCGATCTCGCCGGCGAGCCGGTTGTGCGCCGCGCAGTCCGCCAGGCCGCGGCCGCCGGTTTGGACCCTGTCATCGCC
>JADGQU010000304.1 GCA_017881545.1 Gemmatimonadaceae bacterium | reverse complement strand
ACGCGTGCACCCGGGAGCTCCCGCAGAAGTCGAAGCGGCGCTTAAGTACGCCGGACGCCCGATTCCGGAGGGGTTAGATGCGGAAGACCGGAAACCACTGGAGGACCGGCGCGACCGCGCCGCCGCGAGGCTTCAAGAGATTGCGGGCCTTGCGACGAGTCGTGTGGTACCGGCGCGTCTCCTGTTCGAGCCACGCGACCCCGCGGACAGATCCCATCCGGGGTCGCTCATTCTCCGTCTCAAGAACCTCGGCGTAAATCCCGCTGGGAATGATGTTCTGTACCAAGACTTCTCCTATGACGACGCCTTCCGGCATTGGACGACCCTCTTCGACTTCACAAGTGCAGGAGGTGGGTGGCGCCAGAATCTCTCGCAGTCGGCGATGACGGCACAAGACAAGTTGCGGTCCAAGGTCGAGTCCGAGGTGTGCAGCGTTCTCTTCAGCCGGCTGTACTTCGGGTTTGAGTCATCGGGCCTCGGATACGCCTGCCTCAATCTCCCCTCTGAAATTGCCGAACCGTTCGCCGCACGCGCTGGTATTACACCCGAGCTGTTCAGTTCGATTGCGGATGCCGCGCTGCGAATGCTGGGCGACTTGTACCGGTATCCTGATCCGGATTTCCCTCCTGTCGACGATTGGCTGACGTGGTAGGACGCTCGTGTCATTCTACGAAAATTCATCGAACGATGTGCTGATACCTGCGGAGCGGATCCACTACTTCTCCGCGACGCTATCGGTGACGCGCTCAACCAGCGGCACCCGGGCATGAAAATTCGCGCCCGCGAGCTCTATGTCCGAATAGCGTTCGAGGAAGAACCCGTATGGGTATGCACATCCTGTAGGCGCGAACATTTACATCGCGCTGGCGGCGTGTGTACCAGGTGCCTCGCTATTCTTCCTGCTGAACCCGTGACGACATGCGCCACCTTGCGTGAAGAAAACTACTACGCGCAGCAAGCGGCCCAGCGTGGAGAACCGCAACGACTTCACTGTGAGGAGCTGACAGCGCAAACGGATGATCAGGCGGAACGCCAGCGGTTTTTTCGAAACATCATGGTGGAGACTCCTGGCGCCGCCCCAGCGGGACAGCACCCCTTGATTCCCGTGGTCGACGAGATTGATGTTCTCAGCGTCACGACGACGATGGAAGTCGGTGTCGATATCGGCAGCCTGCAGGCCATCATGCTCGCAAACATGCCCCCCATGCGGTTCAACTACCAGCAGCGGGTTGGGCGGGCCGGACGCCGGGGGCAGGCCTTCGCCTATGCGATCACGCTTTGCCGTGGCCGTAGCCATGACGAGTACTACTACACACACCCGCACCGGATTACCGGTGATCTGCCACCCACACCGTTTCTCTCCATGGGCAGGCACACGATTGCCGAACGTCTTATCGCGAAGGAGGTGCTTCGCCGCGCGTTCCGCGCTGCGGGGGTGCGGTGGTGGGAAGGTCCCACCCCTCCCGACCCTCACGGCGAATTTGGAACGCGTGATGATTGGCAAGGCCCGCGTCGTGACAGGGTCCGCAACTGGATTGCCACTGCTCAGGACGTCGATGCCATTGCGGAGAAACTAACACTCGGGACGACACTTGCTTCCGCCGAACTATCCACCTATGCCCGGGGCACGCTCCTCGACCGTCTCGATGAATGCGCTGCCAGCGCTGAACTGATCGGTGAAGGTTTCGCCCAACGGTTGTCAGAGGGTGGCGTGTTGCCGATGTTCGGGATGCCCTCCCGCGTCCGACTTCTGTACCATCGTGCTTGGGTAGAGGGTGCTGCGATTGATCGCGACCTTGACCTCGCCATTACCGAGTTCGCACCAGGCGCGCAGAAGACGAAGGACAAACGGATCTACACCGCGATTGGTTTCACGAATCCGCTCATGCCTGTCCAGCGACGCGCTGAACCCGTTCCCGGAGATCCACTTGCATGGCGGAGATGGATGGCCCGGTGCGAGCAGTGCTTCGACGCTCCTCCGGTCTCGTCCGTGAAACCAGACATCGACCGATGTGGCAATTGCGGCGCTGGACCAGATGACACTCCACCATTCCGTGTCTTCCAGATAGCAGTCCCGTCTGCGTTCCGTACGAACTTTGGGCGGGGTGATGACGCGAAAGAAGAAGGCGAATCGGTCGCTGGAGGTGCTGCAACCATCGCGGAGTCGTCAGATGTGTCGTATGTGAAGGTAGAGCAAACAAATGCGCTAGCGGGATTCACGCACGGCCGCGTCTACCGGCTGAATACGAATCGCGGTCTCTACTTCCACGGTGCGCGCGGAACGGCGTCCCTGACGGGACGTCAAAACGAAATGAAAGACCAGTGGATCGACGAGCGGTACCAGCGAACGAGAGGCGCCGGCGTCGACAACTTTACGGCCACGGAACCTGCCGAGGACATAGCGCTCGCGGCGCCCAAAACTACCGATGTTCTTCGCGTCCGGGCGTCAGCCGTCCTGGACGGGCTGCAGCTCGATCCACTTGCAAATCGAGCGGCGGTAAAGGCCGCATACTACTCAGCCGCATTCATCATTCGGTCGCTCGCGGCTGAGATGCTCGACATCGATCCCGACGAGATCAATATAAGCAACATTCGCCGGCTCGCCAACGACTCTGGCGAAATAATCATTAACGACCACCTTCCCAACGGGGCGGGCTTCACCGCATGGATTGGAGAACACTTCGCTGAGGTGCTCTCGCGCGCAACGACCCTCCCCGCCATTCCCGATACGTTCACGGCCGCTCTGGTCGCGAAAGATCACAGTGATCGCTGCGATCACGCTTGTCCTGATTGCCTCCGGACCTTCCGCAACATGAGCTATCACGGTCTTCTAGACTGGAGACTCGGCCTCTCGCTTTTACGCGTCCTTGCATCAGACACGTTTGCATGCGGCCTCGATGGCGCGTTCGAAACGCCAGACTTGTCGGGATGGATCGAACGGGCTCGGAGGCTCCGCGACGCATTCTGTTCCGCCTTCCGGTGCGATGCATCAGATTTTGGTCCATTGCCGGGGGCGTGGGTTGGGGGCTCGCCACTGCTGATCATCCATCCACTTTGGGATGCGCGGCGGCCTACGGGTATCCTCGCCGACGCTGCCGCAGCTGTGCCCGGAGGAGCACCGCCGATCCGCTACCGCGATTCGTTCAACCTGCAACGGCGCCCGAGCTGGAGCTATCAAACGCTCGCGAATGACTGACCACCAGCCGGCATTCGGTAATGTCTCCTTCGCGCCCCTCAAACGGGTCGCGCCGAGCAGGTATGGAAACTTTGTCGAGTGCCCTCTGCGAGAACTGTTTCGTGGCAGCGGCGCTCCCCAGCTCCTTGCACCGGCTGCCGCCGCTCACTTGGGTACCGTTGTTCACCGGCTACTCGAAGTTGCCGCCGGCGCCGAAGCGCTTTCCGTCGATGAAGCCGCGGCTTCATTCGAGCAACTCGTGTCGGAGGAGGAACGACGGCTCGCCGCATCAGCGACTGGGCGAGGAGCGATTCCACTTTCCCGGACTGTCCCGGATTTTGAGGTACGAAAGCGCAGAGCTATCCATGCCGCGGTGGCAGCGTCGGGTCGTACACGATCAAAAGGAGCGTCTGGTGGCAGCTCAGGAGGCGCGGTCGGCTCGGAGATATGGGTAGAGTCTCTCGACGGGACGATCGGGGGCTACGTCGATGACGTGCAGCGACGCGACGGCCTTCTTGTCCTTCGTGACTTCAAGTCGGGGGCGGCGGCGCGAAAGGGTTCGGACGCCTACGCCAAGGCGCTCCTGCAGCTTCTAATCTATGCGGCACTCTACGCGGAAATCTGGCAGATTTGGCCCGATCAGGTGGAGATCGTTCCAGTGGATGGCCTGGCACATGTGGAAGAAGTGGTTCCGGACGAGTGCACCGCGGTCCTGCGGTCGGCGAAGGAACTCTTCCGGTCAACGAACGACGTTGTCGTGCGTGAGTCATCGGCCGACGCCATC
>JADGQU010000059.1 GCA_017881545.1 Gemmatimonadaceae bacterium | reverse complement strand
GCGCTTCGTCGCGTTCCGAACGTCGACGAGCTGCTCGGCCAGACTTTCGACTTCAAGATCATCAAGCTCAATAAGCGCCGCCGCAACATCGTCGTCGCACGCCGCGTCATCCTCGAGCAGGAGAGGGCGGGCAAGCGCGAGAAGCTGATGAAGGAGCTCCAGAAGGATCAGGTCCGCAAAGGCGTGGTCAAGAACATCACGGATTTCGGCGCATTCATCGATCTCGGCGGAGTGGACGGACTGCTTCACATCACCGACATGTCGTACGGACGCATTCAGCATCCGTCCGAAATGGTGCACATCGGCCAGGAGCTCGAGGTCAAGGTTCTCGACATCGATTGGGATCGCGAGAGAATTTCGCTCGGGCTCAAGCAGCTCCAGAGCTACCCATGGAAGGATGTCGCCGAGAAGTATCCGGTCGGCACACGCGTAAGCGGAAAAGTGGTTTCGATCACCAACTACGGCGCATTCATCGAGCTCGAGCCGGGAATCGAAGGACTCGTTCACATCAGCGAGATGAGCTGGACGCGCAACGTGCGTCACCCGTCGAAGCTGGTATCAATTGGCGAGGCGATCGAGGCGGTCGTGCTCAAGGTCGATCCGAACGAGGAGAAGATCTCCCTCGGCATGAAGCAGACGGAGCAGGATCCGTGGATGATGCTGCCGGAGAAGTATCCGGTCGGCACACGTCTCAACGGCAAGGTGCGAAACCTCACGAGCTTTGGCGCGTTCGTGGAGATCGAGCCGGGCATCGACGGACTGATCCACATCTCCGACATGTCGTGGACCAAGCGGGTGCAGCATCCTTCCGAAGTCGTGAAGAAGGGTGATTCGGTAGATGTCGTGATCTTGAACGTGGATGCTGAGAACAAGCGCATCTCGCTCGGCCTCAAGCAGGCGACGGAGGATCCGTGGCTTCGCATCGGCGAGACGTATCCCGTCGGCACCGAGCTGAAAGGCAAGGTCGTGCGACTGATGGACAAGGGCGTAGTCGTCGATATCGGCAACGACATTGAAGGCTTCGTACCCGTGAGCCAGCTGAATTTCGGCCAGCCAGTGAACAGTCCGGCGGACATCGTCTATGAGACGATGAATCTGGAACTCAGAGTTCTCGAGGTCGATCCGATTCATCGCCGCATCGTTCTCGCGGTGACCGCGATTCCCGCGGAGCAGCCGCCGCGGCCGGAGACGCCGTCCAAGGTCATCCCGATGGAGACCGACGATTACAACCTGTCGGATCCAGTTCCGACGCCGCCCGAGTCGTTCATAGAAGAGCCGGCGTAAACCCTTAGGGACTCAACAGCGGCCCGTTCCTCACGGAGCGGGCCGCTTGCGTGTCCGGGCGCTGCTACCCCGGCCTGGCTGGGGGTAGCGACGAGTGTCTTCAACTCAGCCAGGCCCGAATTCGATACTCAACCCTCTTCGAGTCGTCCTACAAGGGTCGGATCGCGTTCCATTCCTCACTGCCACAATGCTTGAATGATTAGTTCCTCTGCCCCAGGCGAAGCGCTGTTGGTGCTCGACGCCCAGTTGAACGTGCGCGCGGCCAACAAAGCCTTCTATACGATATTTCGCCTGGCCCCCGCAGAATGCGTCGGCCACAAGGTCTACGATCTCGGTGGAATGGCGTGGGACACGCAGCTTCGCCCGATGCTCGAGACAGTTCTAAGCGGCGAGCCGCAGTCGGACCACTTCGAGCTGGTACACGACGAAAAAGAAGGCGGGAGAGGCGTGCTGTGGCTGAGCGCGCGACTGGTTCCCTCCGCGGACCCGTCCGACCACACGATTCTCCTCGCGATCGAGGACCTCTCGACTGGACGCCCGGTAGAGGAGACGCTCGCCGCCAGAACGCGCGATCTCCACACCTTTGCTGACCTCGCTGGACGCGGAGCGCATGAGATGAACAACCTCCTCACCGTCATCCGCATGAACGCGGATATCATGGAGGCGAGCCTGGCCGAGGCAAAGCTCTCGACGCAGGAAGCTGTCGAGATTCGCGTGGCCGCCGAACGCGCGGAATCGATCACCAAGAAGCTGCTGCTGTCGAGCCGGCGAGTTCTGCCGCAGGCCACCGGCCTCGATCGAGGCAAGAGCTCCGTTCCGCTCCCCGGCTCTCCGCTGAAGGAGTCGGCAGGTGAGAGAGCCGACCGCGAATCAAACGAAGCGAAATCGTCGAAAGTCACACGCTTGACCCACGGAACGCTCACCGGCCGCGAAACCATTCTTCTCGTCGACGACGAGAAATCGCTACGTAAGCTGGGGAAGCGCGTCCTCACCGAGGCCGGTTACCGCGTTCTCGAGGCATCGGACGGCGCCATGGCGCTGCGAATAGCGGCCGAGCAAGTGGGAGAGATCGATCTCGTCCTCACCGACGTGGAGATGCCGACCCTGGGCGGGCGTGGGATGGTCGACGAGCTCCATGAGCTGAGTCCCGGGATCAGAGTCCTTTTCATGTCGGGATACACCGACAACGAGATACTTCGTCGCGGAATCCGGACATCGGAGACTGAGTTTCTGCAGAAACCGTTCACGGCGGATACGCTTCGTACCGCAGTCCGTGCGGTGCTGAGCAAACCCGCAACGGCGTCCACCTGATGTCTGAGACCACGGCGCCGCCGGCTGCCAAGCCGGGGCGGATCCTCATCATCGACGACGAGGAGACGAACATTCGCCTACTCGAGCGAATCCTTGCGAAAGCGGGATACGTGGACGTCGCGTCGACCACCAATTCCGTGGACGCGTACACGCTTCAGAAAAAGTACAAGCCCGATATCGTGCTGCTCGACGTTCACATGAACGGGAAGGACGGGCTCCAGGTCCTGGAAGAAATCGTCGGGCACGATGCCGACTCGGAACAGGTGCCGGTGCTGATGATTACCGCGGACGACAGCACCCACGTAAAACGCCGTGCCCTCGCACTCGGGGCAAAGGATTTTCTCAGCAAGCCCTTCGACTCAGCTGAAGTACTCCTCCGGATTCGAAATCTCCTTGAAACACGCTTCCTGTACAGGAAGCTTCGCCGCCAGAACACCGAGCTGGAACAGAAAGTCACGGAGCGCACGAGGGAGCTCGAGCAATCACAGCTCGAAGTTCTGGACAGACTCGCCGTGGCGGTCGAATTCCGGGACGACGACACCGGCAATCACACCAAGCGAGTGGCCCAGGTCTCGGCAATGCTTGGCGAAGCGATCGGGCTCGAGTCCGCCACGCTGGAGCTGATCACGCGCGCTGCTCCGCTGCATGACATCGGCAAGGTCGGAATCCCGGACAGCATCCTGCTCAAGGCAGGCCCGCTCACCGGCGAAGAGTTCGAGATCATGAAAACCCACACCGTGATCGGGGCGAGAATGCTCTCGAAGGGCCGCTCGGAACTCGTTCGGTTCTCGCAGCGAATCGCCCGCAGCCATCACGAATGGTGGGACGGGTCGGGCTACCCGGATCGCGTGTCCGGACAGAGCATTCCGCTCGAGGCGCGCATCGTCGCCGCGGCAGACTTTCTTGACGCGCTGACGCACGACCGCCCCTACCGGCCGGCGTGGGGAATGGAAGAAACTCTCGCCGAGATCAAACGCAGGTCGGGGAGTCACTTCGACCCGACAATTGCGAACGCCCTCCTCGGAATCAACTGGCTGGACAGCGCGGTGCTCGTAGCCTAGCTCCGCGGCGGCGGGTTTCTTGCCCATAGGCCTCCTCCGACAGATCCATTATTCCGGGGGAAAGTCGATGCGATGGACACCGGGCGGACGCAGCCCCAATCTTGAGGATCGCCGCTCATCAGGCGGCGGAATGGGCAAAGGCCTTGGCATCGGCGGGACCGTCGTCGTGCTCGCCCTCAGCCTGCTATTCGGCCGCAACCTCTTCAATGATCTAGGCGTCGAGCCGGCAGGAGTCAGCGCAGCGCCGGCTCCCATGTCCGCCGCCGACTCGGCCGCCGAGGAGCCGGAGGTTCAGTTCATTTCGTTTGTTCTCGACGACGTCCAGAGGACGTGGGCGTCGATCCTTTCCAATAGCGGCACCCGCTTTCAGCCGGCGAGACTGGTGTTGTTCCGCAACTCGATTGATTCCGGGTGCGGTCCCGCGCAATCGGTGATGGGTCCGTTTTACTGCCCCTTGGACGAGCGGGTCTACCTCGATCTCGGCTTCTTCGACGAGCTGAGGAAGCGCCTCGGCGCGTCGGGCGATTTCGCGCAGGCCTACGTGCTGGCCCACGAGCTCGGGCACCACGTCCAGCATCTGATGGGGACAGACGCACGGGTGCGGCAGCTCCAGGAGTCCAACCCATCGGAGGCGAACCAACTCTCGGTTCTTCTGGAGCTCCAGGCAGACTGCTACGCCGGCGTGTGGGCACACTCGACTGAACAGCGTCAGAAACTCGAGCCGGGCGATGTGGACGAGGCGCTTGGCGCTGCAGCCGCGGTAGGAGACGACAGGATCCAGAAGCGGACCACGGGGCGCATCAACGTAGACTCGTTCACTCACGGGTCGGCCACCCAGAGATCGTCGGCGTTCAAGCGTGGGTTCGAGTCCGGCGATCCCGGCAGCTGCGATACGCTCTCGTAAGGTAAGAACTCTCGCCTCGAACCTATTACCTCTATCCTCCCAACTTGTTCGGTTGCAGTTGCAAACCCTTCGGCGCGCCCCTTATCAAGCCTTGAGGGTTTCGCTTTGAAATCGACCGCACTACTCTTGTCACTCACATTTTTCCGGGCACGAAACGATGCGGCAGTCGCAGCTACGCCTGGTTGAACGCGCCCCCGCGCCGGCGAGCACCATCGAGGCCGGGCTCTATGCGGCGGCCGAGCCGACTCACGTGGTTCAGTTCTACGACACTGAGGTGTATCTCGCCGCGGCAGTGGCTGACTATGTGGCTGGAGGATTGAGGTCAGGGCAGCCGGTAGTCGTGATCGCGACGCCGGAGCACTGCGACGCATTCAGCATCCGCGTCAAAGCCAAGGGGCTCGATGTCGAGAACGCCCGGGCGGGCGGTCAGCTCGTCATGCTGGACGTGCACGAGACGCTATCGACCTTCATGTCCGGCTCAGTTCCCGACGCGCATCGGTTCAACAGGGTCATCGGTGACGTATTGTCGAGAGCTGTGTGCGGCACGAACCACAGCGTCACACGCGCGTACGGCGAGATGGTCGACGTGCTATGGAAAGCGGGCAAGGCAGAGGGCGCGCTCCGCGTCGAGGAGTTGTGGAACGATCTCGCGGCTGCACATTCGTTCTCCCTGCTCTGCGCCTACGGCATGAGCAGCTTTACCAGGGAATCGCACTCCCCGGGCTTCGAGGCGATCTGCCGCAAGCACCTGCACGTGATCCCCACTGAGAGATACACGCAGGCCAGCGACGACGGACGGCTGCTGGAGATAAGCATTCTTCAGCAGAGGGCGAGGGCGCTGGAAGCCGAGGTGGACGCTCGCAAGGATCTCGAGGTCAAGCTCCGGGAAGCCGCCGCCGATCGCGAGAACTTGCTCGAGCGCGAGAGAACGGCGCGCGAGCAGGCCGAAGCCGCGAATCGCGCCAAGAGCGAGTTCCTGGCCGTGATGAGCCACGAGCTTCGCACCCCGCTCAATGCCATCGCGGGCTACGTGCAGCTGGTCGAGATGGGCGTGCACGGTCCGGTCACCGACACGCAGCGCGAGGCGCTCGGGAGAGTGCAGCGCAGCCAGCGCCACCTGCTCTCACTGATCAACGACATGCTCAATCTCGTGCGCATCGAGATGGGCCGGATCGAATATGTCGTCGAGGAGATTCCGGTTGCACAGATGCTCGCTGACGTGAGATCGATGGTCGAGCCTCTATTTGCGGCGAAGAATCTGAGGTGCGAGCTGGGCGCGTCGTCGGGTGGCGAGCATGGTTCGATCACGGCTCGAGCCGACAGCGAAAAGGTTCAGCAGATCGTGCTGAACCTCCTGAGCAACGCGATCAAGTTCTCGGAAACGGGCGGCGAAATCACTCTGAGCTCTTCGGTGTCCGCCAAGAATTCGGGGATGGCGTACATCCATGTCCGCGATACCGGAGTGGGGATGCCGGCGTCGAAACTCGAAGCCATCTTCGAGCCCTTCGTGCAGTTGACCACGCGTCCTGCACCCGGTCAGGGCGTGGGTCTTGGCCTCGCGATCTCGCGGGATCTCGCCCGGCGAATGGGCGGCGACCTCACCGTTGTCAGCGTACCGGGCGAAGGCTCTACCTTCACTCTCGCGTTGCCCCGCTAGAGATATCTCGTACTGAGTACGCCGCGGTGGTGAAGCTCGTGCCCCGCGATGATGTAGGCCAGCGCCCTCACTGAGACTTCGGCGTTGTTCGCGACTCCACGCCGAGTCCAGGCTTGCTCGTCCATGTGCCTGAACAGGTAGATGGTGGCCTGACGCACCGCCTCGAGCTCTGACGCCAGATCAGAGAGCGCGTACGCGTCGAACGTAGCGCCACGAACGTAGTCGTCCTGCTCGAAGCCGGGGATCGGCGTCGCATCGTTCCGGCCAAACCTGAGGGCGCGCGCACTGAAGATTCGCTCGCTGTCGATCATGTGTCCGACGACCTCGTTCACGCTCCATTTGTCGGGCGCGTAACGATAGGTCGCCACTGACGCGGGAAGGGCGTGAAGGAGCGACTGCGTCTCGTTCATCTGGCTTGCGAGCGTCGAGATCACGTCGCCGTCCGGGACAAGAGCGATGTACGTCTCGTAGTAGGGAAGAAACTCCGACTTGGCGGGTTTTGTCGCGCTCGCCTTTGTTGCGGCTGCCGTACTCACAATAGCCTCCTGGGGACGCTGATTATCCCGCCAGAAATAAAACCCGCGTTCGCGCCAGCCGCCACACCTGATTAATTGCCGAGCTGGTACCGGTTCGGTATCATCCGGCGTCCCGTCCCAAAGCGCGAGGAATGGCAGAGCGACACGATCCGTACATATCACTGCGCAATACCAACTTTCTCTGGTACGTCGCCAGCCTCGTGGCGATGACGCTGGGGACGCAGATCCAGGCGACGGTCGTGGCCTGGCAGGTGTACGCTCTCACGAAGGATCCGCTTTCGCTCGGGCTGGTGGGGCTGGCCGAAGCGCTGCCATTCATCGGGGCGGCTCTATACGCAGGCCACATCGCCGATCGGCACGACCGAAAGCTGCTGTCGCTCATCGCGCTTGCTGTTCAGCTGGGCTGCGGAGTGGCGCTGCTTCTGCTGACCGTCTATGCGCGGCAGCTGCTGACAAGGACGATACTCCCGATCTACGCGGTTGTGTGCGTCAGCGGGCTCGCCCGGAGCTTCCTCCAGCCGGCCCGGACCGCGCTGGGTGCCGAGATCGTGCCGCGCGAGACGTACACGAATGCGATCACGTGGCGGTCGTCCCTCTGGCAATTCGCTGCCGTCGTGGGCCCGGCGGCCGGCGGAATGATTTACGGGTTTTCCGGCGCGCGGCTGGCTTACATCGTGGAAACGATCCTCTGCGCGATCGCGCTGTTTCTGTTCGGCCGAATTGCGTACACCCGCCTGCCGGCCGTGACCACGGATTTGACAATCGGCGAGAATCTCACGGTCGGGATTCGCTTCCTGTTGACCCAGCCCGAGCTTCTGGGCGCCCAGCTTCTCGACCTCTTTTCGGTTCTGTTCGGCGGGGCGCCGGCGCTGCTTCCGATCTTCGCGTCGGAGATTCTTCACGCCGGACCGGAGGGTCTGGGAGTTTTGCGCGCCGCGCCAGCGGCCGGTGCCGTAGTGATCTCGCTCCTGCTCGTCCATCGCAAGCTGCGGAAGGCAGGGCGAACACTCTTCATCTGCGTCGCCGCTTTCGGCGTCTGCTGGATTCTGTTCGCACTGTCGAGATGGTTCTGGGTCTCGCTGGCGCTCCTCTTCATCAGCGGGATGGTGGACAACGTGAGCGTAGTGATCAGGTCGACGCTGCTGACTGTTCGCACCCCGCCCCAAATGCTCGGGCGCGTCTCCGCGGTCAACAGCATCTTCATCGGCTCGTCCAACGAAATAGGATCCTTCGAGTCGGGTGTTGCGGCGAAGCTTTTGGGCACCGTACGCTCGGTGATTCTGGGCGGGCTGATGACTCTCGGCGTGGTGGGAGTGACCGCCTGGAAAATCCCGCGGTTGCGGGACCTCGACGAACTGGATTGAGCCTGTGGGCTCGTAACGAAACTCCTTCTGTACCTCCAGCGTACGCGATGCGAAATTAGACCGCTGAGCCAAGTTTTTTCTACGCGCTCACTCTGGGGTGGTTCAATCACCTGACTGGAGACTGGATGCAGCACAGTACGTCCACGGATGAACCCACGATACTTGCACGGTCTTCCGCTGTTCCAGGCTGGACGGCGGAGTATGCCGTGCCCCTTGGCGGCCCGGGTCATCTTCTTCTCGCGACGTTCGAGCAGGCGGCAATCGGCATCACCCACCTCACGCTCGATGAACAGTGGATCTCGGTAAACCAGCGTTACTGCGAGATCACCGGTTATTCGCGCGAAGAAATCCTCCAGCTCAAGGTCGAGCATCTGACGCATCCGGAGGATGTGCCGGCGAGTCTGGAATTCATCCGGCGCATCCGCTGTGGCGAGCTTCCCGAGTACAAGATGGAGAAGCGCTACATCCGGAAGAACGGCAACGTCATCTGGGTGAATCTCACGGTGTCGATCGTTCGTTCCGCGACCGGTGACCCGTTGTATCTCGTCGGTTTCATCGAGGACATCACCCAGCGGCGCGACGCCCAGACTGAGGCGAGCAAATCCCTGTCACTGCTTCGTGCCACTCTCGAATCGACCGCCGACGGAATACTGGTGGTCGACCTCGATGGGAAGATCCTGAGCTTCAACCAGAAGATGGCCGACATGTGGGAGATTCCGGCCGAGGTTTTCGGCTCCGGCGACGATCAGATGGCGATCCGCGCGGCGCTCGACAAGCTTATATACCCCGAAGATTTCATGGCCAAGGTGATGGAGCTGTATCGCGATCCCGCACAAGCGAGCTACGACGTTCTCGAGCTCAAGGATGGCCGCACATTCGAGCGGTACTCGCAGCCGCAGCGCATCGACGACGTGCCCGTTGGCCGCGTATGGAGCTTTCGCGACGTGACGTCGCGCCTGCGGGCGGAAGAGCAGGAGCGAGCACTTACGCAGGAGCAGGCCGCGCGGGCTGAGGCGGAGAATTCGCAGAAGCGGGCATCGCTGCTGGCGGAGGCGAGCCGCGTGCTCAGCGCGTCATTCGACTATCAGACCACACTTGCCGCTCTCGTGCGCCTGGCTGTGCCCGCGCTCGCGGACTACTGCGCCCTCGACATCGTGGAAGCCGACGACAACTTCGAGCGGATAGGCGAGGCGCACGTCGATCCCACCAAATCGAAGCTGCTGAGTCAAGTCGCGAGGTTCCCAAAGAGCGCCCTGACTGCGCGCCATCCCCTGATGCGGGTCATGGCTACCGGTACACCGGTACTCGAGGTGGACATCACGCCCGCATTCATTCGCGCCTCCTTCGCGGAAGTGGAACAGCGGCGCGTCGTCGAAGCGCTCGAGCCGCGTTCGCTCATCTGCGTGCCGCTCGTCACTTCGGGGAAACCGCTCGGAGCCCTGACGCTGGTCACCTCGGGATCCGGCCGTCGCTACGAGATTGCCGATCTCTCGCTGGCCGCCGACCTGGCGAGGCGAGCCGCCATCGTCGTCGAGCATGCGCGCCTCTTTCACGAAGCGGAGCAGGCGACGCGCGCCCGCGACGATGTGCTGGCAGTCGTTGCCCACGATCTCAGAAATCCGCTCAACACGGTAACGATGGCGGTGAGTCTGATGCTTGAAACCACTCCGCTCGAGCGGGTGCAGGAGCGCAGACAGGTGGAGATCGTACGCCGCGCCGCCGACCGCATGAACCGGATGATCCAGGACCTGCTCGATGTGAAGAGAATGGAGTCGGGGCGCCTGACTACCGATATGCAGCCCGAAGCACCCGCGGTTCTCATCAACGACACACTCGAGATGCTGCGTCCCCTCGCCGCCGGCAGCACGATCAGGCTGGAGCCCGACATCAAAGAGAATCTGCCCCTCGTGCTGGCGGATGCCGCGCGAGTTCAGCAGGTGCTGTCGAATCTCGTTGGAAACGCCATAAAGTTCACGCCGCGCGACGGTCGCATCACTGTCGGTGCGGAACCGATCGATGGAGAGGTTCTCTTTAGTGTGGTCGACACGGGAACCGGCATTCCCGCGGAACAGCTGCCCCACATTTTTGGCCGGTTCTGGCAGGCAAAGACTTCAGACCATCGAGGGATTGGCCTCGGGCTCGCCATCGCCAAAGGGATCGTCGAGGCGCACAATGGCCGGATCTGGGTCGAAAGCCAGGTCGGGCGTGGCAGCAGCTTCTACTTTACGCTGCCTGCGGTGACGGAGACGACGCCCTAGACCGTCAATAGGCGAGCTTCGGGTTCCACTTCTCCCCGCGCCCTTCGGGCGTCACGTCGAGGAGATTCCAGAGCGGCCAGATCATGTCGACGTGCCG
>JADGQU010000303.1 GCA_017881545.1 Gemmatimonadaceae bacterium | reverse complement strand
TCGTGGTGCTGGTGCTGGTGTCGCTGCAGATGCTGTTCAAGGGGGTGCGTGGATGACCGATCCGCATGCCGAACAAGAGCCGCAATGGGTGGACGTGGCCATCTCCCGTCTCCTCCGCGGTGGTGTGACGATCAGCATCGCCGTCGTGCTGAGCGGCGTGCTCATCACGTTCCTGCATCACCCGGCCTACCTCTCATCACGACCGGCTCTATCTGAGCTAACCGGACCGGCCGCAGTGTTCCCTCATACCGTCCGTACGGTGCTTCACGGTGCGGCCGAGCGCCGTGGTCAGGCCATCGTCATGATCGGCCTGCTGCTCCTGATCGCCACTCCGGTCGCCCGTGTGGCATTCTCGATCGTCGTCTTTGCACTGCAAGGCGACCGTCTGTATGTTGCAATCACGACGACTGTTCTGGTGCTGCTGATCGTATCTTTCGTGGCTGGCGTGGCTGTTTGATACCCGGCAGCCGCGGAGCGGCGAGGCCGGACATGCAAGCCTCACGCGGACGAATCACCGTCGCAGTTGTCTACGCTATCATCGGAGCGTGAATCCGACGTCGCTGTATGCAGGTGCGATTTACGCTTCGTCGATCACTATCGCGCGCCGTTGCGGCGTTCCCATTCCGTGGCGGATTGCGGCGGTCTTCTTCCTGCTGACCGTAGGGTTTCTGTTCAAACCTATGTTTCTTCCAGTGGTCTCTTTCCCCGCCGACGTCGTTCAGGTGATCACTCCCTGGGGCTCTTACAACGCCACGAACAGAGATCGTGTGTCACGTTTCGATCTGCAGGACGTCACCATGCAGTTCGTTCCATGGGCTCATCAGGCGCGCGAGGCCTGGCGATCCGGTCACTTGCCCCTCTGGAATGCGCTGTCGGGCTGCGGTTATCCGCTCCTCGGCAACGCCCAGAGTGCGGCCTTCTCGCCACTATTGCTCTCCACCCTTCCGCTTCCTCTGGGATACGCGGAGACGGCCCAGGCGGCCATGAAGATGCTGGCGGCCATGACGTTCATGTACCTGTTTTGCCGGCGGCGGAGCGGAGAGATGCAGAGCGTCGCCGGCGCTGTGGCTTTCGGCCTAGGTACCTTCATGCAGGTATGGCTTCATTTTCCTCACACGGCAGTGGCGATGTTCCTGCCGGCCGTCATGCTGCACATCGACCTGGTGATGGAGCGCGCAACATTCGCTCGCGTACTCTTCGGCGGGGTGATCTGGTTCTGCATCCTGGCAGCCGGGCATCCGGAGACTGCAGCGCTGGTCGGGATCTGCGCGGCTCTCTTTACCCTATGGAAGTGGAACGCGAACGCCCTCGCGGCCGTCGCATCGCTCCTGCTCGGTGTCTTGTTTGCAGCTCCGATCGTAGCGACCTTCGTCGAAGCATTGATGCGCTCGCAGCGTCTGGCCGAGGTCAATGCGTCGCCGCTCGGGGTTCCGTACTCCGAGTTTTCGTCGCTCGTTCAGCTTCTGCAGCCGCGCGCCTATGGCCTCCCAATGACGCCGGAGATCATCTGCGGCTTCGTCGGCGTCGCGGGAATCGCGGCCGGGCTCGTGGTCGTGGCGGGCATCATCACCGGACGAAGGTGGCGAAGCAATGAGGCGTTCCTGGTTTTCCTCGCGCTTTTTGCGCTTTGGATCATGGCCAATCTGCCACCGCTGCACCTGGAGTATCGGTCGCTCGCGAGAAGCATCCTCAGTCCGCGGATGCGCCTCCTCTGGTCATTTGCCGTCGCAGCGCTGATCGCTCCGGCACTCGATCGCCCCGCCTGGTCGCGAGCAGCGCTGGCCGGTGTCGCCCTCACCGTGGTCGTCATCGCCTATCCGGCAACACGATTTGACACCGGGACGCTACTGCTGATGATTCCGAGCGCCGTGGTCCTGGCGGCGATGCTGGTGCCTCGCCGCGAGCTGGTCATCGCGGCGACGGCATTCGAGCTCTGGTTCAACATCGGAAGTTTCAATGTCGCGGTGCCGGTCACCGCGATGTATCCCCGGACTCCGCTCATCTCGGCGCTGGAACGATTGCGAGACGAAGCGCGCGAGCCGTTTCGCATCGCTGGTCTGGGCGGAGCGTTCTTCCCCAACGTTCAGGCCATGTTCGGCTTCGAGGACGTTCGCGTCCATGATCCTATGGCGAACGAACGCTACGTCCAGATGCTCCGAACGACCAGCGGGTACACGGCAAAGGAGTACTACGCAAAGTTCAATGACCCTGACACACCGTTGCTCGATGTTCTCAACGTCAGGTACATGGTCACCGATCCTGGCTATGCGATGCATGACCAGGATCGCTATGCGCTCATTTATGACGGACACGATGGTCGTCTATGGCAGAACCGGCATGTCCGTCCGCGCTTCTTTTCGGGCGACGCCACGGTGAAGATCATGGAGTCCCGCGGCGATGCCTACGAGCTGGACGTCGAGGCCCGTCGGGAGGCGATTGTCGAGAGCAGTATCGCGCGCTATCCCGGATGGCGAATCGATCCACCATTCAAGAGGCTGACCGTACACGGTGCCCTGCTCGCTTTCGTCGTGCCGAAAGGGCATTCTCACGTTCATGTGCGATACGTTCCTCGAACGTTCTGGTTTGGCACAGCCATATCGCTGCTCAGCCTCGGGGCGCTCATACCGCTACGACGACGAATGGCTACGCTCAGAGGCTCTTCGCAGTGCACGGAGGATTCGTGAGCACAGGTGTCTACGAAACCGGGTCAACTCGAGAGCCGGCGGCGAGTCTCGGTCAGAACGCGCTTCGCTTTGGGAACGAAGAAGTAGCGGCCGCGAGCGAACCATCCCGCAAAGCCGCGCTTCGGACGCGCCACAATCACCGCATGGAATGACTCCTGCCCGTCCGCGAGGAGTCGCCGCTCGGCCTCGATGAGTCGCCCAATGAGCGCCGCGCCGTCAGAGCCGCGCCAATCGACGAAGGGAAAGAGGACCGATAAAAGGTTGCCGCCGTAGGGATGGTAGGAGTCGATCTCGAAGCCGACTCTCAGTTCCTTCATAATCTCGCCCGAGCGGAGAGCTTCGGAAGGATCGTCGGGCTGAATCGGCAGCGGAAGGGAGGGCGTGGTCCGGCGTTCTACCGGAACGGCCGACTCGAACACCAGGCGCTGCAGCGCGATAGTCTGGTCGTTCCAATCCGTGCGCGATGGTCCGATGTACTCGTCGAGATAGAGAAGTCCGTCGCGTTTCAATGACCGCATCACTGCACGAAAGAGCTTCTCCAGCTTGCCGACGTGATGCAGCGACTGGTGAAAGAAGACGATGTCGTATGTGTTCTTCGGCAGCTCGGGCTCGTTGAAATCGCCAACGTAGTAGTGCACGGACCCTTCGATCCCGGCTTCGCGAGCCGCTGCCTGGGCCGCTGCGATGGATTGCGGTGAGCCGTCGAAGGCGTCACATCGGGAACAGAGACCCCGTCGGATGAGATCGCGCTCGAGTGGTCCCCCGCCGCAACCGATACTCAGGGCGCGCGCGAAGCGTCTTCCCCCGAGATAGCTTTCGAACCAGTCAATCGGCCACAAACCCCGCCCTTCCGACACCGAGTCGTTGATGTACTTCCGCACTTCGGAGTGCTCCATCCACGAGACGTGTGTCTGGTGGATAATCTCGCGATCCCAGAACTCCGAGGCCCGATTCATTGCTCGAAAGTCTAGCAGAGAGCATTCTCTGGAAACTGGTGGCAGACTTGTGCAAGCCCGCACAGGGCCCCTTTCTCAAACTCTCAGCGCATCGTCATCTCTCGATGCCTTCGCGCAGAAAGCAAAAGCCGATTTCTATGTGCGAAGCGTCGAGGCGCACGAGAGAGGGAAGGATTCGTGGTCATTGCGCTCAGGATGTGGCTCGGAACCAGACTGCGAGGATGAGAAGGCCGCCGAGCGCCATGATGAGACCGATCCGCAGATGCTGCGGTTCGTCGCGAAGGACGAAGTCGGAGTGCCCCGCCGGAACGTCCCATCCCAGGAAG
>JADGQU010000302.1 GCA_017881545.1 Gemmatimonadaceae bacterium | reverse complement strand
CCGGGCCACCGGATCGACCGGTATCGCGTAGCGGACGTTCTTGAGCGACAGCAGACCGAGGATCAGGAGCGCAGCGGCGGCGAATGCCGTCAACGCACGCAGAGCCCGATTCTTCCCGCTTCGTGCCGCACCGGCGATCCCGAGGACCATGACGATGGGAGAGAGAATGACGAGATCGAACAACGGTCTGTGAAACGGACCGCTCGAGAGCTCCCGGGCGAAGGGAGAGTTGATCGAGCTCGCGGTGGTCATCACGATATGGAGGAGATCGAAGTAGTGCTTCACTCCACCGCAAAGAACAATGGTCATCAGTGCATACAACACAGGAGGCAATAGGGCCAGCGGTGCGATGCGCCGCCACGCGCGGAGGCGCGGAGGCGGGGCCAGAACGACGAGAAAGAGCAGCACCGCCGGGTAGAGCGGGAGAAACGATTCCTTGATGGCGAGCGTGAGCGTCATGCTGGCGACGGCGGCCACGACGAGACCCAGGCGCCTTCGACCGACGCCATGGCCCGCCTTGATGACGAGACATGCCAGCCAGAGCGTCAGCAGAATCGAGGCACAGAAGACCTCGTCCTGCAGAGCGCGGCGGCCCATTGCCAGCTGAAGCGGCGAGGTTGCGGTGAGCGCGGCGGCGATGAGGGCGACCTCAGCACCAAGGAGCTCTCTGCCGATGAGGAAGATCAGAAGAATCGAGACGATTCCCGACGCCGTCGAGAGACCGGCCAGAGCTCTCGCATCGCAATTGCCTGCAACGCCGCAGGCCAGGGTGCTGAGAGCGAAGTATCCCCACCGCATCGGGTGGGGATAGAGCCATGCGTCACGGTCGGCGACGTATTTCTGCACCAGCGCCGGGTAACTCGACCAGCCGTGATCGTGGAGGAACGCGGTAGAGCTTACGTACACCGCCTCGTCGTCGGGCGAATACTCCTCGACATCGTCGACTTCGATGCGGAGAGCCGCGCCGGCGATCAGCAACAAGGCGACCAGAGCGTAGATGCGCGCGTTCAAGTCGAGTCCGCAAGTACGCGCGAAACCTACTTCGGAAACCTCGCAGCGAACGGAGAACGCACGGCGATCATTCTAGGATGAGTCGGGAGAGGACTACTTGTTTCCCGCCGATTATTTTGTTCGGGTCAGTCTTCCCCAGGCTGTCGAGAAGCAACTCCGCGAAATCGCATAGCTGCGTGCGCGTCGCTCCGAGATTGCACGGCGAGTCGCCTTAGCCAGCCCCTACACCGCCAGACTCCGATTGAACCCGACGATCCGCTCTCCTCGTCGCTTCGGCGTGGGGACTTGAGGGACAGGTCTTCAATTCTCACCGGCACAGACTTGAGGGACAGGTCTTCAATTCTCACCGAGCATCGGCAAAGGTGCAGGACGATCTCCGTTGGGTCACTGTCACGGAACAAGCCGGACCAATTCCGCATCGAGCATCCAGGCCGGCGCGGAGCGATGCCGAATGTGTACCGAATTTCCAGGTCTTGCTCGCGACGGACGCGGGCCGCCTCGCTCACTCAACCAGGACGGCTACTGGGAGCGGATTGTTGATCACGCAGAAGCGGTTGGGAGCATCTGCGTAAACGCCGCGTTTTCTCTAAACGCCACCCTCCGCCCATTCAGCGGCGCGTTTGCGACGCCGCCCGGTGGTAGCGGCGGGCTGTGACCGAGGGGTTGAGCCGCGGAAACCCGAACGGCGGCGGGCGACGGCGCATCCCGCTCCGGCAGGCCTCGACAAGTTCCCGAACGTGGGGATCATTGGCCAGCTCTCGCCGACAGCGGGCGACCAGGTTCGAAATACCGCCCGCACTTGTCACGCCAAGCCCTTTCGCGATCCGGCGTAGCGGAATGAGTCCGTCTTCGAAGGCGATGTACGCGACAAGTCGACGCTCGTCCGTGCCTCGGCCCTCAGCAATCGTCTCGGGCGTCGTGTCGAATGTCCGGGCCACTGCCTCGAACACGTCGCCAAGCTCCGGCCGGCCGGGATGTACCTGAGCCCGCGGATGCTCTTCGCTACGCTCCTCCTCGTCGAGGACCTTCTGCACCTTCTCGATCCAGTCCGCAGAGCCGAGGTACATCTGACCGACGGTTTCCGACAGCAAATCGCGCGGATTCCCGATGCCGGCTTTGACGAATTTCCGATAGTTCTTCTGCTGGGTCGTCAGATTCTGACCGAATCGCGAGAGGACCGGCTCCAATGTCAGCCAGGGAGGCGCCTCCTCGAAGCCGGCCCGGGCGCGATAGCTGCTCCACGGCCAATCCTCAGGCCGAGCGACAAAGCGAGCTTCAACCGGGTTGAGAGCGAGATAGCGGGAGAGCTCGAGAAAGTACGTTTCCTTCTCCACTAGTACATTCTTGAACCGCGCCCCGAACAGATGCCCGCGGCGGCGGTGGCGCTTGTTGAACCGCTGTGCGTACCGTCCGAGAAGGCGCTGCAAGCCGGTCGAGAGGGTCCCTTCCGGCGATTCGATGGTCAGGTGGTAGTGGTTCTTCATGAGCTGGTAGTCATGGAGGATCCACTTCGAGCGGGCGATCTCTTCGGCGAGGAGCTCGAAGAAGAAGCGCCGGTCGATGTCATCGCGAAAGATATCGATGTCGTCGTTTCCGTGTGACATCACGTGGTGGAACGCTCCCGGAAAGTCGATGCGCGGCTGTCTCGCCATACACGCCGAGGCTACCTCGGAGTTTCTCGAAAACCGAGGAAGCGCGAGAATTCGGGGCCAAAACCCCTCGGAATGGAAACGAAAACGGTGGGAAATCTACGGGACGTGGAATCGGCGCGTGACGCTCGTAAATTACATGCGAAGACCTGTCCCGTGGTGTGACGTGAGATGAAAATGCGAAGTGTTCCTCATGCGTGAGACAGCGCCTGAAATTGAAGCGCGAAGACATGTCCCCTGTCCTTCGTGACCGCCGGCTTCGCGAGAGCCCCGGTCCCTCAATGCTCGCGCGGTCTGGGGCGCGCTGGCAGCCGAGCCGCCGCACGCCGGCCCAGCTCCGCTTCCATTTCCGCAACCGCTCCCACGATGTGCGGTGGATAGATCGCGTTGCGCCACGACGCCACCCGCCATTGTGGTCTCCTCTGCCGGACCACCTCCCATTCGTGCAACGATGCGTCGGTCTTCCTTTGCTGCCACGCATTGATGGCATGGCCGGCGTCCGGCGAGTTCTCCAAAATGGAATCGGGAGCCGGCGCCACGGCGTCAAGTCTCCGACTGGCATCCTTCCCCTCTTCCAGGTCTACCCAGGCGAGAGCGTTTCGAGTCTCTTCATCGGCAGGACGGAGAGTGGACGCCCGCTGCAGAACCGTGCGGGCCTCCTCGAGACGACGTGCGCGGAAGTACCACCATCCGAGCCGTGCCAGCAGTTCGGGCGGAACGGTTCCCCGTTCGGCCGCCTGTTGCATTGAATGCGCTCGATCGTCCGCTCCTGCAAAAAGCGACAATCCAGCCAACTCCGTATCAATTGCCGATTGCGCCAGTTTCCCTGCGCCGATGACCGACATCACCGATTGCAGTTCTTGTGCGGCGGCTGCCGGACCGGCGCTTCCCAGGGCATCGGCGAGAGCGCGAAGGGTCGCGGGATCGGACGCCGGATCGTCGAGCAGTTGCCGATATGCCGCAGCTGCCGGCGCAAAATTCGCCTGCGCAAACTCCGCATCGCCGAGCACGTGCAGCGCGCGTGCATCGCCCGACCTCAAAGCGACCGCGAGTCTTGCCATCGCGCCCGCCTCGGCGAACCTCTGCTCGCTGAGGAGATCCTGTGACTGCTTCGACGTCTCCTCACCAAACTCCGCTGCAGGAGCGGGATAAAGTCTGCGCAGGGTTTGCGCTGTGAGCGAAGCGCCTTGCGTGTCCCCCGTGCTGGTCTGCGCCAGAGCAAGGAGGCGAAGAAACGCCCCATCGTTCGGCTGCAGCTCGAGCAGGCTTCGCACCAGAGCCATCGCACGCTCATAGTTTCGCCGGTCCGAGAG
>JADGQU010000058.1 GCA_017881545.1 Gemmatimonadaceae bacterium | reverse complement strand
GAAAGGGCAAGTGTTATGTTCGCCTCCTCGATCCTCGCGACTTCCAGGATGTCGTCAATCAGGGCGAGCAAATCTTCCGACTTGGACTCGACTTCGCCGATCGCGACCTTCTGTGAAGTCGATACCTGGCCGAAGTCGCCGTCGGAGAGCATCTCGAGCGTGGCGAGGACGGAGGTGAGCGGCGTCTTCAGATCGTGCACGATCATCTTCATCAGGTCGTCGCGCACTTTCTCGAGCTCGCGCAGCTTGCGAAGGCTGTCCTCGAGCGCATCGGTGGCGGCCTTGAGCTTGAGCAGGCTGCGCACGCGCGCGCCAAGCACCAGACGATTGTGAGGCTTGGTGAGGAAGTCGTCGCCACCCGCTTCGATGCCGCGGACACGGTCGCTCGTGTCGTTTAGCGCGGTCACGAAGATCACCGGAATGCGCGAGGTGCGCGGGTCGCGCTTGATGCGGCGGCACACCTCGAATCCCGTGGAGCGATCGTCCACGCCGAGGTCTCCCGCCGGCATCGATACATCGAGAATGCAGAGATCGGGCTGCTGCTCGTACGCGGTCGCGATAGCCGAAGGCCCGTCTACCGCTGTGATCGTGTCGTAACCGAGGCTGTGCAGCTGGTCCATCAGTAGCTCGACGTTCGCCGGAATGTCGTCGACGACGAGAATTACTTCGGGCTTGCGGCCCGGGTCCGCCATATCAGGGGGAGACTCTCAGCCCGACGCTGAGAATGTATCCGCGCTCTTTCACGTCGGACCCGGTCGTTCTGGCTGCGCGCTGAATCGCGACGTCGAGGCTCGCCCGCTCGCGCGTAAGCGGTGCACCGAAGCCGGCCGCGAAAGTTCTCTCCGTCACTTTCTCGCCGTTGAGCCCGAACGGCAGCGTCCGGAATCTCGCGCCGGCGCGCACAGTGATGATTCGCTGCATGATGCGGGGGCCGGTCGCTTCAGCACCGGCGCCGATGTCCCAGCTGTCGAATGCCTTGATCCCCGTAAAAGAAAGCGAGCTGAGCGTGCTCCAGTTGTCATGCGCTGCGCGCGCCGAGAGCGTGACACCCGGGATGCCCTCGAACGTCACCGACCCCGAATAGTGATCTGGAAGCTTCGCCTTGCCAATTGCGGTATCGCCCGATTGCGCGCGGAGATCGCCTCCTTTGCGACCGGAGATCGCGAATCCGATTGCTCGCACCGGGTGGTACTCAAGCCCGAGCGAAGCCGCGAATCCGGCGTAGCTGATGCGCCCTGCTTGCGCCGAGCTGATGAATTCCGCGCTGTCGGGAAAGAGCTGCGAGAAGGTAATCCGGTTGCTGCCGGCGAATACGTGCCCGCCGACACCGATCCGGAATCCCGGACTTGTCGACCACGCCAGCGCCAGTCTGAAGTCGTCGATCGCGCCGAGAACCTTGTTTTGCTCCGAGATCGTGACCGTGTCCGTCGGACCGCCGACCACTTGCAGCCGCTCGAGAGTTGTCTCGGAGGAACGATCCAAAAAAGTCGACGTGCTGAGCCCGAGCGTCCAGGACTGACCCATGGGAAGCACGCCCATAATGAGGGGGAACCGGGCCGTGGTCGTGGTAGCGCTTCCCGACGCCGTGGTCACTTTACGGAACTCGGGCGAATACTGGAGGAAGAGGGCGGGCGATCCGACACCCGCGAGAGACGCAGGGGTCACCGCACTAAGGGCGTCGAAATCGGCTACCCCACCGCCCGTTCCTTCCGCGCGCGCGCTAAGCCCGCCAGCCGGATATCCAAGACCCTGAAGACTGAGGGCGCCCTGGGCTCCGGCGGGAGCGGCGAAGGAGAGGGTGCAGAGAGCGATTGCGGCAAAAAATGATCGGCGCATTAGGGGAGCCCCAGTGGAACCTTGGCAGTAAAACTGATTCTCAGCCGCGGCCGCAAAGCGGCGATGTCCTCGCTTGAAGAGAAGCGAAGCTCGAGAGGCGAGTTCCCCTCGGCAGTGGATCTCAGGACGATCGCGCGAGGGAGGGTGTCAGGCTTTTGCGTGCGCCAGAGTGTAAATGCCTTCGCGAGCTCGACGTTGGTAACTCCCGAGCCGCCGGGCTTCAGCTTGAGCGTGTCGGTGGAAATGCCGCCGATGATCTGCGCGGCCTTCGCCGGATCCGTCACGGCCCTGCCCGCCAGAACCACCTGCGGCAACAGGGCGACGGTATCAGTCGCATCGAGCCCGGTGTTGGGCAACTGGTTGAGCAGCAGCGTCGCGCGTATGACCGTCGACGAGTCGATGATGTTGGACGGGATGTTGAAAAGGATGTAGACGCGATGCGCCGGCAATCCGCCAACCGAAAGGATGCTGGGCGGAGCCGGCGGCGGAGCCTTCGCGATGACCGTATAGTCGGTGAGATTGGCGGCGAGGAGGGACTGACCCACCGGGGTCTTCGAGAATGGCGAGACGGTCAGCGGCTTGGTGGCGGTGTCCGGTGTCGCGCGGAAGAACATCACCGGACCGAACGAGCCTTCAGTGGAGATGAAGCGCATCTGCGTCGAACCCACGCTGACCGCGCGGAGTCCTACGCGGAGCGCCGCTCTGCTCTGAATCCGCGCGAGAACCGCCGCGTTCGAGATGAAATACTTGACCGTGTCGGTCAGCTGGGCTCGCGCAAAGATCTGCGATGAGATGAAGCGATCCGGACGGAAAAGAGCGAGGACGGCAGCGGTCGAGGTGTCGTTGGCCGTCGTGTCGACGTCATACGCTTCGATCGTGACTGAATCCGCGCCCTTGATCGTGGTCGTATCCAGCCTGAGCTGGATATAGGCGCTGTCTACGCTGGCGATTGCGCGAGCGGTGTCGCCGGTGGGGATGAAGGTCGCCGGGAGCGAGTCGAAGCGGATGACGACGCGCGCATCGAGCGTATCTCCGCGCGAGGCCAGCAGAAGGCCAGGCTCGGTTCCAAGGCCCGAGAGTGACGGCACCGTCGTGTCGATAACGACAGCGTCGATGGTGACATTCTGGACCTCGCCGCCGATCGCCGGACAGAGTACGGCGCAAACCCCGGTGCTATCAAGTTTCTCCGAGCACGACAGGATCGAAACAAACAAAGCCGCGGTCGCGAGCAATCGCGGCAGGATTGACGAAAGCTTCACTACACTCTTCCACGTGAAGGGTTCAGCACGAAGGCGTACGGAAGCAGCTCCTGGAGTGTCCAGGTTGCTTCCTTTCCGTCGCGCGTGTAGCTCGAAATTTTGATGTTCGGCGCGAACTCGTTAAGTACCTGTCTGCACGCGCCACACGGGGGGGTGGGCTCGCTGTCTTCCGTTGCGATGGCAATCTCGTCGAATTCGGTGAGTCCTTGTGAGACAGCAGAAGCCACCGCAAGGGTTTCCGCGCACATTGCAAGGCCGTTCACCGAGTTCTCGACGTTGCAACCCGTGATGAGCTCGCCGCCGCGCGCACGCAGAGCGGCTCCGACGCGGAAGTTCGAGTAGGGAGCGTAGGCGTTTTCCAGCGCGCTCATCGCGGCCTCCCGGAGGGAGGCGTCCTGCCCCGAGTCCCCCTTCATCAGACTACCAGCTCTGATAGAAACGATTTCCCACGACCCCTGAAGGAGAGGCCAAACCATTCCGCAACGGTCGCGCCGAGGTCCGAGAACGTCTCGCGTTCCCCAAGGTCGCGCGGTACCACCCGCATGCCTCCGACGAGCAAAGGCACCCGCTCTCGCGCGTGATCGGTGGATGGGGTTGTAGGGTCATTGCCGTGGTCGGCCGTAAGAAACAGCAGATCGTCCTCTTTGAGCCGCGATGTAATGGAAGGAAGTGCCGCGTCGAATTCGCGCAACGCACTATAGAACCCCGCAACGTCGTTGCGGTGCCCGTACAACTGGTCGAAATCTACTAGGTTGGCAAAAAGGAACCCACTTTCCGCCGTGGAGAGCCATTCCTTGATGCCGCGGATGCCCTCTGCGTTCGATGCGGTGTGGTGAGATGTGAGCGACCGTCCAGCGAAGAGATCATCGACTTTGCCGACACCGGCGCGCGGAATTCCAGCTTTCAACAGCGCATCAAGCAGCGTTTCCGAGGGAGGCTCAATGGAATAATCGCGACGGTTTGCGGTGCGACGGTAGGAGCCGGGCGCTCCTTCGAACGGACGCGCGATCACGCGCGAGACATCGTTAGGAGGCACGAGCATCTTCCGCGCAATCTCCGAGGCGCGATACAGCTCGTCGAGCGGAATGACTTGCTCGTTGGCGGCAATCTGAAAGACGGAATCCGCCGACGTGTAGACAATCCAGCTGCCCGTCGCGCTCTGCTCGGCCGCGTACCTCTCGATCACATCAGTCCCGCTTCCGACGACATTTCCAATCACGCCGCGGCCGGTCTCCCGAGAGAATCTGTCTATCACTTCGCGCGGGAATCCGTTGGGAAACGTTGGGAAGGCATTGTCGAGGTGGACTCCAGCGATCTCCCAGTGACCGGCGATGCTGTCCTTCCCCGCCGAAGCGGGGATCATCGTGCCCCAGGCGCCGGCGGCGTCACCACGGCGCTGCATCCCTTCGAGGGGACGAATATTCCCCAGCCCGAAACGCTCCAGCCGTGGAAGTTTGAGACCGCCGCACGCGCGCGCGACGTTGCCGAGCGTGTCGCTTCCCGCATCTCCATAGCGGGCGGCATCCGGAGCTTCACCGATGCCTACGCCGTCGAGGATGATGATGGCGGCACGTCTCACGGGCGCACCTCAGTGTAGTCCCGCTCGACTCTGGACCGCAAACCCGTGAGGAGCTCATACGGCGACATGCCCGCGTCGTCCGCCACGCGCTCGACAGTAAGGACGGTATCCTCCGCCCTGCCAATCAAGGTCGCGACATCTCCGACTTCGCATCGCACTGTCGTGACATCGATCATCGTCATGTCCATGGTAACTGTGCCCGCTATTGGAGCCAACGTTCCTCCTACGAGCACCGACCCGCGACCGCTGAGCGATCTCGGGTAGCCGTCGGCGTAGCCAACGGCGAGCGTCGCGATTCGCGCCGCGCGCCCCACACGAAGTGTCGCGTCGTAGCTCACGGTGTCGCCGGCTTCGAGGTTTCGGATCTCGACGATCGGAGCGCGGAGGTTTACCACCGGCTCCGGTTGAATTCCGGCGCTGCTTCCGCTGCCGACGCCGTAAAGGAATATTCCCGGACGCACCAGATCCCAGTCGCTCCTGCCCTGACGCGCGATGGCCCCGCTGTTGGCGGTGTGAAGGAGTCTCGGGCGGGACGGAAGCGATGCCACGGCATCGCGGAAGAGCCGCTCCTGTGCCTCGAGCGTCCCGTCGCCCAACTCCGCGGAATGAAAGTGTGTGAACGCGCCTTCGGGTGGCAGCAGCTCAGTGAGATGCCTGATCTCGCCGATCTGCCGCCAGGGAATTCCCGCGCGGCTCATGCCGGTATCGATGGAGAGGTGCCACGCTCCGCCTCCGGCGATGCGCCACGCCTCGATCTCGGCCGGGAATCCGAGCGTCGGAGTCAGTCGCGCGGATCGGGCCCGCACGAACTCCTGGGCGAGCAAGGGTGTGAACACGACTACCGGACGTGTAACGCCAAGCTCGCGGATCTCCTCTCCCTCCACGACGCTTGCAACTCCGTACCCCCACGGCTCCAGAACATCGAGCGCCCGCAACGCCGCGGCGACACCCAATCCGTAGGCGTCGGCCTTGATCATCGGGAGCAGCGGCACACCAGCGCGACGCGCCACTGAAGCTCCATTACGCTGCAACGCGCCAAGATCGATCTCGACCCGGGCGCGAGCTAAAGATTGCTTCATCAATGCTTAGTTTATGTTGCTGGTAGTATACCCAGCGCCACTGGTGCCTTCAAGAAACTTCGCCTGCGTTTACACATCTATGAACAAGACACGCACTCACTCGCTCGACGACACGCTGGAACTAATGCGCGATCTTCGCTCCCGCTGCGAATGGGACGCGGCTCAGACGCACGAGTCGCTACGCCCGTATCTGCTCGAAGAGGCGCACGAGCTCGACGACGCGATTCGTCTCGAGAACGACAAGCTCTCGCGCGAGGAGCTGGGCGACGTGCTGCTCCAGGTCCTGTTTCACTCGGTGCTGGCTGAGGAACGTGGCGCTTTCTCGTTCGCCGATGTGGCGGAAGGGCTGATCACCAAGATGAAGGGGAGGCATCCGCACCTCTATGGCGACGCGGCCAAAGAGCCGTGGGAGAGAATGAAGTCGAAGGACCGGAAGAGCATCGCCGACGGACTTCCGGCCGGGCTCCCTGCTCTGCACCGCGCGCACCGTCTTCAGGATCGGGCCGCGGGAGTTGGGTTCGACTGGCCCGACGTCGAAGGACCCGCCGCAAAAGTCGAGGAGGAGCTGGGGGAAGTCAGAGCCGAGCTCGGAAAATCACCGCCGCGGAAGCCGGGTGCCCCTCCCGTGCTCGACGAGCGTCACTACGCGCTCGAAGCCGAGCTGGGCGACCTGCTGTTCGCGGTGGTCAATCTCTGCCGGAAAGCGGGGGTCCATTCGTCCATCGCACTCGACAAGGCCAACGCGAAATTCGAGCGCCGGTTCCAGCAGATCGAGAAGATGGCGCGGGATCGGGGGATCGATGTTCCGCACGCCGGGCTCGAGAAGCTCGACGCGCTGTGGGACGAGGCGAAGCTTGCCGAGCTGTCTCCTGAATCGCCCGACCGGAAGTAATACGCGCAACTAACTACTCCACTCACTGCTGCCCGCTACCAGCTGAACGCTTCCCGCTGCCTGCAAAAATCTAGACAGGTCGCGGTGGCGCGACGGTACAGGCAAGGCGGTGGCTTTCATCCTTCCCTACCGAGATCGGTCCCGTCGTAGGCAGCACGTAGCGGTCGGCTTTGAGCGGGAAGCGGGTGGCAGTCTTTCCTTACCTTAACCAACTGACCCGTGTGGGCGCCGTCGTCCCGGCCCGCCATGGTTCTTCCTCCTGAACGGGTGGGGTGAAAGTCGAAATGCGGCATGCTCCACTTGATCGACTCTTCCACGTCCGGGCACGCTGTTGAGTTGGTGCGGACTTCGCTTCCGGCGGTGAGTTAACGCGGACTACGCTTGCGACCGTGAGTTGGCTCGAGCTAGCTGATCCAGGTTCCGAGGGCGAGCGCCCACACTGCCAGCAGGATGCCGGCGACGGACAGCACTCCGAGCGCCGCACAGAGGGCGCAAAGTGCTTCAACCAGGCCGGCGGTCCGCGGCCCGAATCGATTCGCGACACTGGAGCGCGCACGATCGAGCAACCCCCAGGCTCCGTATGAAAAGAGAAAGGCCGCCGCACTGGCAATCACGAGGTGCGCCGCATGATCCCATCGGATCGCCGCGACAAATGCGCCTGCGCCCACGGCAGCGTCGGTGGTGAGTCGGCGCACCGAAGCAGAGCGCGCCCTGTGGGCGAGGAACTCGAGCAGGCCGGCGTCCGGCCGTAGCGCCGAGAGAACCATCATGAGAACAAACCTTTCACCGGGGCAGAAATTCCGCCAGATCCGCCGCTACTCGGCACTCTCTTCTTCGGCCTCGACGCCGTGCTCCACAATGTCGCCCGGCTTGAACAGGATCCCCTGCATGATCTCGCGCCATTTGGGCTTCCGCCGCAGCAGGAACTCGAGATCCATTCCGAAGTGCTTGAACTCCTCGTGCTGAGCGTTCCGCATGATGTCGCGCGCGGAGCGATCCTTCTCGAGCGAGAGGCGCTGCTCGTACCACCCGATCGCCTCGGCCTCCTCGATCAGCGACGTGATCATCCGTGCAAAGGTGCGGGTCTTCGCCGACAGCTCGCTCGCCGGCTCGTGGTACTGCTCGAATCCCATTTGCTTTCCCTCAGTGTGCGGAAGTGTTGTCGTGCCTGGAGAGGTGGTTCAGAATCATGGATGCAGACGATTCATGGTTCGCGGGAATGCTATTGCTTCGCGAATGTGATGGATCCCGCAAATCCAACCCACCGTTCTCTCCAGCCCGAGCCCGAACCCGGAGTGGACGAACGTGCCGTACTTTCTAAGGTCGAGGTACCAGTTGTAGGCCTCGACGGGCAAGCCCTCTTCCTTGATTCTGGCGAGAAGCTTGTCGTGATCGTCTTCGCGCTGCGATCCGCCGATGATCTCTCCATAACCCTCTGGCGCCAGCAGGTCGTCGCAAAGTACCGTCCGCGGGTCCGCCGGATTCTCCTTCATGTAGAACGCTTTCGCCTGCTTCGGATAATTGTAGATGAACACGGGCGTGTCGTGGCCCTCGACCAGCAGTGTCTCATCCTCCGCGCCCAGATCGTCGCCCCACTTCACGGGGCTTCCCTTCTCCTCGAGCATCTTCACCGCATCGCCGTAGTCAATACGAGGGAACGGCGCCTTGATCTTCTCGAGCTTCGAAATGTCCCGCTCGAGCTCTTTCAGCTCAGGTTGCCTGCGCTCGAGAACACGCGCCACGATGAAAGAGACGAACTCCTCCTGGAGGCGCATGTTGTCGTTGGAGTCGTTGAACGCGACCTCGGGCTCGACCATCCAGAATTCGGTGAGATGTCTCCGCGTCTTTGATTTCTCGGCGCGAAACGTCGGGCCGAAGCAGTAGATCTTGCCCAGCGCCGCGGCGGCCGCCTCACCATAGAGCTGGCCCGTTTGCGCCAGATACGCGGTCCCCAAATCGAAATACTCCGTGCCGAACAGCCCGCTCCGCTCGCCGATCGACGCCGTAAGAATGGGAGTATCCACGAGGGTAAAATCCCGCTCGTAGAAAAAATCGCGGATCGCCTGCTCGACCTCGTGCCTGATGCGGGCGATCGCGCGCTGCCTCGGCGTGCGCAGCCAGAAGTGCCGGTTGTCGAGCAGAAAGTCGATGCCGTGCTCTTTCGGCTGAATCGGATAGTCGATCGGGCTCTCTCCGTAGATCGAAAGATCCTTGACCCCGAGCTCGAAGCCGCCGGGAGCGCGCGCATCGGGGCGTACCTCGCCCTCGACCTCGATCGATGTCTCCTGCGTCAGCTTGCCGAACCGATCCCATGCTTCTGGTGAAACCGCGTTCTTGACGAGCACCGCCTGGAGCAGCCCGGTACCATCGCGCATGACGATGAACGCGACTTTGCCCGATGACCGGACGTGCGTGACCCAGCCCCGAACGCGAACGGTCTGGCCAGAGTGTGAAGGGAGCTCGGAAATGCGCGAATAAGGTGCAGCGGTCATGATGTCGTGTTGGGAGAAACGCTCGGGCGGCAAGCTAGACCGCTTCAATAGGTAGTGTCAACCGCCGTAGCACACGTGAGCGCACTCGCGGCGATCTTGCGGGTAACGGAAAGAATGGATTTGGGTGTCATATCGGTGAGACTATCATCGCGTCGCTGTTCCGTCCACCAGTGCCAAACGATAATTTTACACGCTTGCCGAATTCAAAAACGCTGAAATGACACTGCGCGCCCGTCTCGCGTGGGGGCTGTTCGCGATCACGCTCGTGCTGATCGTACCACTGCTCCTATCGCTTAGATCACTCGAGCACCTTTACGAGACGAGCCGGTTGCTCCGTGACCGCGAATTCGCCGCGTCGATGCTACTTGGATCGTTTCGCGAGCGAACCGATGATGCCCGCCGCGCCGAAGACGCGCTGCTTTTTATACACGATGAGACAAGCGCGACGCGAATGCAGGGCCAGATCGACGGACTCGTGTCGCTCACTGATTCGCTCGACCGATACCATCTCGACCTGTCGGCGACACAAATACGCACGTCCCTCGGCGCGCTCCGCTCCGCCGCGCGCGATGAGTACGAGCAGGCAGCCGCCGGCAAAAGCGCGGTGGCGGAGTTGATATCGCAACAGCGCACGCGTCCGGCGATCGCATCGGTCGACAGCGCGCTCGGCGCCAGCGCGACGTTGCTGCGCACCCGCACGCGACAGCGAATCGCGGATGCGACCAACGAAACGTTCAACGCCGAACGATTCGTTGCCGGCGCCCTGCCGATTGCGCTGCTGCTTGCCCTCGTGATTGGCTTCTGGTTGACGAGATCTATCAGCCGCCCCGTGCACGAGCTCGAGCGGGGAATGCACGCCATCGCCGAGGGAGATCTGACTCACCAGCTGGCGCTCAAGCCGAATCAGGACACGGAGTTCGGCCGGTTGGCCGCGAGCTACCAGACCATGACGAAGCAGCTGTCCGAGCTCGAGAGGCTGCGCGCCGAGTTCGTGGGCGTGGCTTCGCACGAGCTCAAGACGCCCATCAACGTCATCATCGGGTACCTCGAGCTCCTCCAGGAGGGGATCTTCGGAGCGATCACCCCAAAGCAAAAAGAAATTCTTTACACGATTGGTAAACAGGCGAATGGCCTCACCAGACTCGTCAAGCGCCTTCTCGACATCAGTCGCTTCGAGGCGAGCGGCGGGAAGCTGGAGGTGCGGCAGGTCGATCTTCAGCGGCTCCTCAAAACGCTCGAGAGCTCGTTCTCGGTTCTCGCCATGCAGCGGAACATCGCATTCTCCATCACGCACGGGGACGGGCTCCCGGAGCACGTATACTGGGACGAAGACCGTATCAACGAGGTGCTCGGCAACCTGATCTCCAACGCCTTCAAGTTCACGACGCGCGGAGGCAGGGTGGCGCTCTCGGTGGATCCCGTGGGCACGACAGTG
>JADGQU010000301.1 GCA_017881545.1 Gemmatimonadaceae bacterium | reverse complement strand
ATCATCGCCGAGACGCTCGGTGTGACCGTCCGCGAGACGATACCGGATTGGGTGGTCACGGATGCCGACCAGGTCGTGAACCTCGACATCAGCGCAGAGGACCTTCGCCAGCGGCTGACGGACGGAAAGATCTACGCAGCTGAAAAGATCCCCGCGGCGCTGGCGAATTTCTTCACCGAAGAAAATCTTACAACCCTCCGTGAGCTTGCGCTCCGCGAAGTGGCCAGCAACGTCGACCGTCTCAGGGAGAGCATCACCCGCGGTGACATTCGGAAGACGCCGCAATCCGTGCGTACGGTCGACAGGCTTCTGGTAGCACTCCCGAGCCAGCTGACGCTGACCGAGGAGCTGCTACGGACGTCGAGCCGAATTGCTGGACGCCTCAATCTTGATTGGTACTGCGTCTACGTTCAAACGCCCGATGAAAGGGCGGATCGCATTGACTCGACCGTACAACGGAAGTTGGTAGACAACATTCAGAAGGCCCAGAGCATGGGCGCTGAGGTCGTCAAGCTGGAGGGGACGGACGTAGCTGCAACTCTCTGCCAGTTCGCCGTCGAACACGGTGTAACGCTCATCGTCGCCGGGCAATCCAGGCGAACCTGGTGGGAGCACATCACGCGCGGCTCGGTCATCGACAAGCTCGTGAACAACACGATGGATATCGACATCCTCGTTGTTTCGTTCAACGACAAGGGTCCTGACAAGGCACGGCGCCCGTGAAGATCTCTCACCGGCTCTTTCTCGGCGTCATACCGTCGCTGGTGGGGCTCTTCTCGGTTGCCGGTCTTGCCTACTGGGGTCAGTACGCGCACACTGCGCCGGAGCTGGTCGTCTGGGCGGCCGGAGCCGCGACGATTATCTCACTCGTTGTCGCCTGGTGGAACACGCGCTACGTCGCGCACCGTGTCGAACGTCTCGCCTCGGCGAAGGGCGGAGATGGAAAGGCAGACGAGCTGGATGTCATCGAGCAGCGGGTCGAATTGCTCGGAGAAGCGGCCACGGCGGCCAAAGCCGATGCCGCTCGCGCCGCGGAAGATGCGGGGCGACGCACGATAGAGTATGCGACACTTCTCGCCGAAGCCGCGACCTCCGCGTCAAAGCAGCTCGCCGAAGCGCGTCTCTCGCTCCACGTGCTGCAGGACAATCATTTCGGCGAGCTGAACGACAACCAGGAGGAAATGATAGGCGCCGCGCGGGAGGCAACCGAAGCGGCCGAGGTGGAACTGAATCACCTCCGCGAAATCGCGGACATCGACCGCGGGGCCCTGACGCTCCGCCGGGACCTGGTCAAGCCCGGTGAAATGATCAAGTCGCTGCTCCCGATCCTGAATGCACAGGCAACCAAGCAAGGCGTGCGAATCCTTTCCGAGCTGGAGCCGGCGTTGCCGCGCGTGGTCGGCGATCGCGGGAGATTGCAGGACGCTCTCGGATTGATACTCAAGGACGCGGTACGCTACGCCATTCCCGGAACGTCGATCTCGATTCACGCTGCAAGCGAGCCGACGAGCGTCAAAATCATAGTGAACCACGGTTCTCCGCATTCGTACACTGGAGACGTGGCGCTCGCGGACAGACTCATCGCGGCGCAGGGCGGCTCGGTGACGCACCAACCCGAAGGGACGACGATCTCGCTCGAGCGCGCGGGTGTTCGCACCATTCCGTAACGCCTAGGCGTCGAGTTCCAACCTGGCTCTCGCTTAGCCTGCGCCGCTAAGCACAGTCGTCATTGCAGTTGTCGTGGCCACGCAGCGCCTCGACGCCCTCTCTCCCGATGATTGGTACCATGACCAGTGCTGCTACCGGGTCTGCCCACCACCAGCCAAAAAATGCATTCAGGGTCAATCCGCCGAGTAGGATGGCTGACAGGTACGTGCAAAGCTGAGTCTGCTGCGATTCTGCCCGAAGGGCGCGACTGCCAAGCGCAATGGCGACCTTTCGTTTGGCACGCGCGAGCAGTGGCATCACCACCAATGACGCTGCGGCCAGCACAATACCCACAGTGCTCTCCTCGGGTGCCTCGCGCGTGAGGAGCGCGTCAGCTGCGTCCAGCGTCACATACAGGGCCAGCGCAAGAAACAGCACACCGACAATTCTGAGCGTCAGAAGCTCAACGCGCTCACGTTGGACCGGATTCACATCGGCATTCAGGCGCCAGAGCGCAGCGGCGCTGGCAACTAGCTCGATCGCACTATCAAAACCGAACCCAACCAGCGCGATGCTTCCAGCCAAAAGACCCGCACCGATCGCGACGAATCCTTCGACGCTATTGTAGCCGAGGGTTAGCCACGAAAGCCTTTGCCCGCGACGAACCAAGTCCTCGCGTTCGATACCTGCAAGCAGGCTGGCCATATCAGAATGTAACAAGACCCCATTGTCAACGACTGAAGAATCGCCTCCGGAATACGCCTAAAACACGGGCAGGTGTGAGGAGGACGACTCCAGGATAAATTGTTGCCGCAGTCCCGCGGATCAAACCGCACTACCGCTTCCCGACTAATCCATCTGATGCGAAAGCTTTTGTCAGGCCTCACACTACTGCTCGCAACAGGCCGCCTTGTCGCGCAGCAACCCAGGCCATTCGACTTCTCCATCAAGAACATCATGCGCGGGCCGGAGCTCTACGGCCGGCACCCCGACGACATCCATTGGAGCGCCGACAGCAGGTGGATCTACTTCACCTGGCTCGGGCCGGGCACCGATTGGCGCGAAACGCCGAAGCAGTTCCGTGTTCGCGCGGTGCCGGGCTCAAAGCCTGAGCGAGTCTCGATTCGGCAGGTCGACACGACCGGTTATCGCTTCGCACCGAGCGAGCGCTCGCACAACGGGAGGTATTCCGTTGTCGAGTTCAACGGCGACTTGTACGTCAACGATCTCACCAGCGGCACGATCAGACGCCTCACCGAGACCGTTGAAGCAGAGCACAATCCGCAATTCTCGGCCAACGACAGAGAGATCTTCTTCGTTCGCAACAACAACATCTATTCGATCGACTTGTCATCCGGATTTTTCCGGCAGGTGACAGACATTCGCCAGGGCCCGGCCCCGGCGGATTCGTCGAAGGCGCTGGGACAACGTGGACGCCTCGAGCAGCAGCAGCGCGACCTGTTCGAGTCAGTGCGCGACCGCATCCGCGCCGACAGCATCGCGCGGGTGGACCGGCTGCTGCGCGACTCGCTCGGCCTCAAGCCCGTCTATCTCCAGAGCAGTGAGCAGGTAGCGGACTTCTCGATCTCGCCAACCGGCACGTCCTTGCTGATCACGACCCGGACGCCGGCTAGCGGGCCGCGAACGACGGACATTCCCCAGTACATCACGCGCACCGGGTACACCGAGGAGCTGCGGGTACGCACCAAGGTCGGCGACGCGGAACAGCGGGGACGCGTCGCGCTCATCACGCTTCCAGCGGCGACAATCACCTGGCTGAAGACTTTTTCCGCCGACACGACCACGGGTGGATTCGACCTGCTCGGCTGGAACGACGCGGGAACGAGAGCGCTCATCTATGCCTACACAGGCGACAACAAGCTGCGCTTTCTCCAGACAGTCGATCCAAAGGGAAAGCTCACGACGCTGGAAACCGCGCGCGACACCGCCTGGATCGGTGGCCCCTGCAGCGAGTGCGGAGGTTGGTACGGCGGCGGCGCTGGTCGCGTGTGGTACGTCTCCGAGGTCGATGGGTTCTCCCACCTCTACACGATCGCGCCCGACGGAACCGGCAAGCAGCAGCTGACGAAAGGCAGGTGGGAGGTTCGCGACGTCGCGCTCTCGCCCGATGAGCGCTGGTTTTATCTCACCACGAACCAGGTGTCTCCCTTCGAACAGCATCTCTATCGTCTGCCGACTGCCGGCGGCACCATGGAGAGAATCACGACCAAAACGGGGAAGCACACCGCCGTGGTGTCACCGGACGGCCAGCTCGTCGCCGATGTCTACTCGTACGTGAATCGTCCGCCCGATCTGTTCCTGCTGAACGACAAGCCGGGCGCCGAGAT
>JADGQU010000300.1 GCA_017881545.1 Gemmatimonadaceae bacterium | reverse complement strand
TGGCACGAGGCATTATGTCGATCTCCGAGGATTGTTCGTTGCGGCCTGGCGCGTCAGGTCGCGCACCAGCCGGTTCCAGCTGGGGTGGGATCTCTCGAGTGCCGCCGTCGCCCAGCCCCGCGCATCGCAGAGTCCGAGCGCCACGCCCGGCGACCGGCTGATACCCATGTTGCAATGCACCATCACGCGCTCAACGTCCGGCCACTCGTCGAGAAACTCGGTGATCGCGAGCGCGTGGTCCAGCGCGAAGAGAACGTCGGTTGGCTCACCGCGCTCATTGACGTCGTCGAAATGGAGCCTCAGTACAGCCACGAATTGCGCCGAAATGTTGGCCGGCTCGGCGTACGGGTCCGAGATCGAGATGCAGATCTCTTTCAGACCAGGCTCATAGTGCTCGGCATCTTCGCGCGACAGCACGACGAGCTCAGGGCCCGGCTTAGAGGCCGGTGCGCGCTGGATTCCCGACTCCCGTTGCATCTACTTTGCCTTGGGCGGCGGCCATGCTCCGAGAAGCTGTCGAACCGTGATGATCTGCGCGACGTGATAGGAAGCGTGAGTCACGGCAACGATGACCGTTCGCAGATATGTCTGTCCGGTTCCGCGCGGGATCTTCGTCGTGAGATCGAGCTTGCTGTCGGTAGTGAAGCGCTCGAGCGCCATTCGATCCTTCTTCCAAGAAGAGAGACTCTCGTTCCACGCCTTCTCGCTCGCGGGCGCAACGCCGGACGGCCAGTAGTCATCGGGCCATTTGAGCTTCTCCTCGTAGTCGGGGTTCTGCACGAAGTCGAGGAGGTCATGCTGTGTGATTCGAATGTGCTCGAGCAACTCCCACACTGAGTGCGGAAATCCGTTCGGCCGCTTGCCGCGTAGCTCGGGCGGAAGCCCCCTGAGCGCGTTCTCCAGCGTCGCGTGCGCCTGCTCCCAATTCAGCGATGAGGCGACGATTGCGCGCCAGTCTTCGTTCTTGGCCAATGGGAGCTCCGTGGGTGAAAGTGACGACTGAATGTGACTGGCTCTTGCGCGATGGCGCCAGTCCTTGCCAGTATTGCCCGCCGACCGCCAAAGTGAGGCAAATGACCGACGATCGCCGCGAGCAGCACTCGCGTAGCTGGCTGGGTCTCGTCCTGCGTGATGTGCAGTTCTGGGTGCCGGTGGCGGTATTAATCGGCGGACTCCTCGTGCTCCGGTGGATTTCTTGAGCGCGATCAGGGCTGAGGAATCCGGCGGCGCCCCGGAGCCGGCCGCTCTGGACGCGCGTCGTCTGCGCACTCTTCAGAGCGTCGGAATGCTGTGCGGGTTGACCGCCGGCGCCTGGCTCGGCGCAGCCGAGGCGCCGACCAAGCTGGTGACGCTCGGGCTGTCGCCGGTCGTGATTTCTCTCGGCATGGTGATCGGTGTTTTTCTGGCGCGGTGGACGCTGCCCGCCTTGATCCAGGGCACGTCGTACGTCGCGGCGGACCTTCGGCAAGCGCCGCACCTCATCGTGTGGGCAATACTCGCCGGCTGCCTGTGGGCGGTGGCTAATACACTCACGATCTTCGCCGTGCGGGATGTCGGGCTCAGCATCGCCTTTCCGTTGTGGAACAGCAACAGCCTGCTCGGGATCTTCTGGGGCATTCTGTTTTTCCAGGAGCTGCGGGGCGCGGATTGGCGCCGCTGGGTCGGCGTGCTAGGGGGCGCCGCGCTCATGTTCGCCGGGGCGACCGCGTTGGCGATTGCATCCGCCGCGCAAGTGCCGGCGCGCGATGCGGTTCGTGGAGTCGCCGCCGCGCTAGCCGCGGGGGTGCTGTGGGGAACGATGTATATCCCCTATCGCAAAGCCTATCTCACAGGGATGAGCCCGCTCTCTTTCATCACGTTCTTCACAGTTGGAGAGCTGGGCATGATGACGGCGCTTGCCGTCACATACTCGGGCGGCGTGAGTCCGCTCTGGAGCCAGCTGTCAGGCGCGCGCCACGTGCTGTTCTGGCTTCTGGCCGGCGGTTTCGTGTGGGTCGTCGGAGATCTGTTTCAGCAGTACGCCGTCAAATACGCCGGGATCACGCGGGGAATTCCGCTCTCCAACACGAATCAGCTGTGGGGATTGTTGTGGGGGATTCTCGTTTTTGGCGAGCTGCACGGCGCGTCCCGTTCGGTACTGTCGCAGGTCATCGGCGGGTCGATCGTGATGGCGCTTGGCGCCGGGGTCATCGCGCTTTCGTCGGTGAGTCGTGGCGAGCACGCGCGCTGGCAACGAGCGGCGGCGGCCGAGGGTAAACGCTACGGCGTCGATCCTGAATACACGCAATCGCGAATCGCGGGTGAAAACGCGGGCTCGATCGTTCGCGGACGCAGCTGGATCGACTGGCTCATCGTGGGCGTGGCGACGGCGACGATCGTCGGGTTTGCGCTCGTGGCGCGTGCGCCGCAGATCGCCCTCGCGCCTGGTTGGGTTGCCGTGCTGGTGGTCCTGACCCTCGGAATGTTGGCAGCAGCAGGCGTATCGCTGTGGAGAGCGACGCGATTTAACTGAGGGGCGCCGAGTCGGCTACGGGCGGAGCGTCACGACCTTCGGGTTATCGCTTGGCGCGCAGTGCCTCGGCGATTGCCCGCTCCGCGAGCGGGGCCATCACACGGTATCCGGCTTCATTCGGGTGGACTCCGTCGGAAGAAAGCTCGGGGCGCATCCCTCCGCGCGCGTCGGCCATCGCAGAGTGGTAGTCGAGATAAACCGCGCCGTGTTTGCGGGCGTAGTCCTTTATCCATTGGTTCAGCGCGATGATTTTCGGTGCGGGCTCCAAGCCGGGCTTCCACGGATAGTCGTAAACCGGGAGGACCGAGGAGAGCACGGCACGAATTCCATTCTCCTTCGCCAGCTCCGCCATCGAGGCGATGTTGTCCTCGATCATCTCGAGTGTCGACGGACCCGTATTGCCCGCGATGTCGTTGGTGCCGGCGAGAATCACCACGACTTTGGGCTTGAGGTCGATCACGTCCTGGCGGAAGCGGACGAGCATCTGGGGCGTCGTCTGGCCGCCGATGCCGCGTCCGATGTAGGGCTTCCCGGGAAACATCGTCGGGAAGTACGGCGCCCATCCATCGGTGATGGAGTTACCTAAAAAGACTACGCGGTTTTCGTCTTTCAATGGCGGTGAGAGTTTGGCGTTCGCGTCGCGGTATCTCTGGAGGTTCGCCCAATCGTTGTGGAGCTTCTCTTCCTGCGCTGCCCGGCGCTGGGCGATTTCCTCAGGAGTCGGTTGAGCGGGCGGAGTGGCTTGAGCACCAGCGGTAGCCGAGAAGAGCAGAAAGAGAACGACCGGACACGACGGGATTTTCACGTTCGATTCCTCGGAGAAGGCTGGAAAGGCATCGGTTTGGCGTTACTGCCAGTTGCAGTAAACGAGGGTATGGACGGCGGTGTCCCGAAACCGATCGGCGGGGACACGACAAATCGTGCCGTCATCGGCGAGGAATGTATCGGGCTCTTTCTTGGTGAGGACGGCCTTGGTGTACAAACCTGTGCGAGCACTCCGCACTACAGGCCCTTTCGGTGTGGCCTCGATAACGGGAGGGCGCCCACTGCAGCCGCTCAACAACAGCGCGGCCCCCGCGTTGACAACCAGTAAGCGCATCAAACGTGTCACGAAACCCTCCGGGGTGAGCACTCGACGCCTGATGGCGCTCACTCATCACCCCTGCGATTCAGATCTGTTCCTCAGGCAGCTCAGATCTGCTCTTCCAGCAGCGCGATGCACCGCGCGGCGAGCGTAGCAGTGTCGAACTCGGTTCCGTCCTCAGCACGCCACACGTAGTCGGTAGATGGCGACTCGATGGGCCGCAGCACCAGCTCCTTCAGAACCTTGGCGCCTTCCGGATTGGCCGCTCTCCCGCGGCGAGAGACGGTACCGCTCCAGACGATGACGTGCAGCTCGCCCAACGGCGTGTCCTTCCCTGTCTTGGAGAACCACGACACGCTTACCGCGGCGTTCGGTGCCTGCAACACGCATCCATTTGGCGTCCGGTGCTGC
>JADGQU010000057.1 GCA_017881545.1 Gemmatimonadaceae bacterium | reverse complement strand
GAACTCGCCGGCGATGACAGGGAAGATGTCGAGGCGGGTGATGAACTTGATGTCGTCGAGCACCGCCATCGCGCTCGGATCGGACATCGCCACCGTCAGGGTGCGACCGTCGCGCTTGAGCGGAAGGACGTTGTGCTTGAGGGCGAGCTCGCCGGGAATGAGCTTCGCGATGCGAGCATCAACCACAAATTTCGCCAGGTCGACGGCGGGCATCTTGTGCTGGCGGGCGAGCATTCTGGTCAGATCGGTTTCCTTCACGAAGCCGAGCTTGACCAGGTTGTAGCCGACACGCGTGCCGTTGTGTCTCTGTTCGGCGAGAGCCTTATTGAGCTGGTCCTGGGTTACCAGGCCTTCTTTCAAAAGGAGCTCGCCGATCCTAGGCGAATTTTTGGCGGCAGGAGCTGTCAAGGACGCGTGTCCCTCCGGTAAGGCTTCCTGCGTGCTTTTGGCAGTTCGGATCGCCTAGATATCACTACGTTGGTAGGACGCGGGACAAGCGAGAAGGTTACTGTGGAGTCGAGCTTTTGTACCATAGAGGGGCCGACGCCTTTTACGCGCCGCAACCCATCCATGGAGCCGAACGGACCGAAGGAGTCCCGGTCTGCGATGATACGTCTGGCAAGACTGGGCCCGACGTGGCGGAGCGCCTCAATTTCCTTCTCGCTCGCGACGTCCATATCCACCGGTCCGGTGGGCTTCGGAGGCGGCTTCGGCTTGGCCTCCCGCTTTCCCTTCCGGAGGCCGGAACGGCGGGCGGAATCCGCCGCTTTCATCTGGGATTCGAGGGCCGCGCGGGCGCCGGAATCGGCTGGAGACCGGCTGTGAAGGGTCCGGTAGGCGCGATTCGAAGCACCCAAAACCAGGACTACCGAAAAAAAGAGGAGCGCCTTGCGCTCGGCGGGGGTCGGCATGATGCGACCCTAGCGACAACCAGTCCGGCTACGTGACCGAAGGGGCGCGACTCGGAGCGTACTCTTCCATCGAGTTCGTAAGGAGCAGAGTGGCCAGCACCAGGACCCCGGCCAGCACAAACGGAACGCCGAGGCCTAGATGGTCCATTGCCACTCCTGCCGCGAGTGGGAAGACGACCCGCGAGACGCCGCCAAAAGTATGCTGAACCCCCATGTACAACCCGCGGTGCCTGGTCGGAACGACTCTCGAGAGCATGGCAGTTACGCAGGGGAAAACGAACGCCGTGCCGAGGGGCATGAGAGTCAGAGCAACGAGCAGTGTTAGATAAGAATGTACCGTTGCAACAGCCGCCAATCCGAGCGCCAGCAGCACAAGTCCGAGCCGGGTAAGACGCACTTCTCCCAGCCACTCGATCATGCGGCCAAGGATTCCGGCGCGAACTATTACTCCCATTCCGCCGAGGTACATGACGAAGTAGCCGACGTTGCCCTCGGTGATCGGGAGGCGGGTCGCGAGGATGAGAGGAAGCGTCGGAACGGTTCCGTAGAATGCGCCGATCGCGATGGCGTAGATCCAGATGAGCCGCTGCGCCGGCTCCTTTGGTCGAGTGATCACGCTCCAAACGGCGCCGGCGCTGGTTTGGGGAACGACTCCGTGTTCGCCAGTCTGCGAAGCCTCTTCGCGCGATTCGCGCAGGTAGATCGCGGCAAAGACGCTGACGAGGACGCAGAAGATTGCTGAGGCGATTCCGGGCGCGTGACGGCCCCAGTGGATGAGCGCGGAGCCAATCGCGGGACCTACGACGGCGCCGAAGCTCGTGGCGGCGGAGAGCCAGCCAAGGCTCTTCGCGCGATCCTTGGGATCGCTGGCGTCGGCGACGTACGCTTGCACCACGCCTATCGTTCCCCCGCCGAGACCCTGAACGACGCGCGAGAGGAGAAGAAGCCAGAGAGTGCTCGCGTAGGCGAAGATGACGTAGGCGACCGCTGATATTAGGAGGCCAACCAGTAGCGCGGGCCGCCGTCCGTAGCGATCCGAGAACCGGCCCCAAAGCGGCGCGCTGGCGAGCTGCGCGATAGAGAAGGCGGCGATCAGGACGCCGACGATTGTCGCCGACGCTCCGAGCTTCGTTGCGTAGAACGGAAGGAGCGGGATGACCATCGCCAGGCCCAGCATGTCCACGAATGCCGTGATCATGAGGACCGTCAGCTTCCCTCTCATGTTTTTACTTGCGCGTTACCAGCGCGGTTGCGACATCTCCGACCGTCGCCAGCGATTTCGCGGAGATCTTGTCCATGGTGTCCTGCGGCGTGTGGTGCGCCGGATATGTCAGGTCGATGACGTCGATCACACGCAGTCCGACGTTGAGTAGCGGAATGTGGTCGTCGGTGACGTCACCGCCGCTCTCCTGCACGAACACGTCTCCGTGCCCCAGATCAGCCGCGGTCTGCCATACCCGCGAGACAACTTCCGGCGCCTGCTGAAACGAGAGCATCTCGTATGGGATGCGGAGATCCGCGTCGCCGATCATGTCCCACAGAACGCCGTACAGGGGTTTGTAACCGGGCGAGGGGAGGTGGGTGGCGAAGTACTTCGCTCCAATTAGAACGTCCACCTGGGGCGGGCCGAACTCGCCGTAATCCTCCCCATCGGTGAACAGGAGATCGACACCGACGTTCGGTTTTGTCTTCTTCAACACATCGCCGAGGGCGACGAACATACCGACGCCGGAAGCTCCGTCGTTCGCGCCCGGCACCGGCATCTTTTTCTCGGCCTCGGTCGCTGCCGACTCCGATTTTGGCCGCGAATCCCAGTGCGTCAGATAGAGAACGCGCTCCGACAGCTCGGGGCGGAAGCGCGCCAGGATATTGCGCAGCGGAAGCTTCTTCCCGTCGGCGGTTGTATAGGTAAAGCTCTGGACAATTACCGTGTCCGCCCGAGCGCGCATCTGGCGGATGATCCAGTCGCCAGCCTGCCTGGCCGCCGGTGTCCCCGGAACTCGCGGACCGAAGTCGACCTGCGCCTTCGCGTATCTGTAAGCCGCGTTCCCGTCGAAGCCGGTTGAAGTCGCGGAGCTCGCAGCCGCGCCCGGTTGTGCGGCAGTTCCTACTTTTGCGTCTCCCCTGCAACCAACGACCAGGCACAGCACCAGAATGACCAGCATTGCTCTCACTTGAATTCCCCAGCGTAAAACTGCAGGTGCATCACCGCACTCAGCACTGTTTGCGTGAAGCGGCGGTTAAGGTTACGGTCGAAGCTCTCGACGCGCGAGATCACGAAGCTCGACGACAGGTTTTCGGCGACATCAGTGTCCGCGCTCATGCTGAAGGCGCGCCGGCCGTTGTCTGACAGCCGGCTCTCTCCAGTGATTGCGAGCGGATTGACGACGAAATTCTGGCCCTGACTCTTCTGGTAGCTTACACGCGTCCGCAGATCGCTTCGCGCATTCCAGTCAGCGGGGAGCGCCCACGGCTTCGAAACATCGATGCTGAAGTCGGCGTTGTCGCCATTGCTGCTCAACCCCGGCTTTGCATCGAGCCGCTTCGAAAATGAATACCCCACAGTGCTCGCGAGTGGCCGGGCTCCGGCGAAAACGATAGAGCCGCTGAGGGGAAAGCTTCGAACGCGGAGCTTCCCGCTGTCGTCGATGACCTCGCCAAGCAATGGCTGCGTCCCGTTGAACTGCCGCGTCTCGAAGACGCGCGCGTTTGCTCCGAGGCTCGAGACAACGGACTTGAGCGCGACCGGCCTTCCGGTCCAGCGCAGCGAGACATCCGGAAACGCGACCTGCGTTCCGTCGACGACTTCCTGCCCCTGCTCGATGCGCCGTGTCCAGTTCCTGGTGTTGATTCGCTGGTATCTGCTGGCGATGCTTGCCCCGAAGGGAAGGTTCAGTGATTGGTTGACAGAGATCTGGGTCACGAGTCCGACGCTCGTCGCGAGCTCGCCACTGAGCTGCCGGAAAGTATTGATGCCACCCAGTCCAAACTGATAGGTGATGGGCGCCCCTACCCCGCTCCCATCGTAAACGGAGAGAACGCTGCGATTGAAGTTGATGTCCACCGGCTGGAGACCGCTGAGGAATCCGCGGAGGAAGCTGCTGCTGTCCGTGTAAAGCTTGATCGCGCGCGGCAGATCCAGCGTCAGCCCGGCCGTCGTCGTCTGCGAGTTGCCGAGCCGGCGCGGAATACGGAACGCACCGGTGGTGTCTCCCTGTTGCGCGAAGCTGAGTGTGTTCGGGTCCCGCAGCATGTTGTACGAGGTTCCGAAGTCCAATCTGGGCCGGAACCAGGCCGTGATGGGCGGAGAGATGTTTATTCCCGCCTGCATCGCGCGCTCACGCTCCAGTCCCGTGTCGGTGCCGAGCACGTGATCGCGATCGCCGGCGGAGATGAGTCCGAGGGGCGAGTCCGTACCGTACCCGCGCAGATCGCGCACTGACGTGATGTCCCACCGAACCGACGCCGCCTTGAAGGGACGAAACACAAGGCTGCTGCCATTACTCCATGTGCGGGTCCTGCCCTTGACCGGGTGTGTTGAGTCGTCGATCGCAAACGCCGGCTTCAGGAAAGAGACGCGATCGTCGTGTCCATTGGTGTAGGTGCTGGTCAGATGCAGCTCGGTCGGCGACCATCGCGCGAGCTCAGGAGCAATCGCGCGCAACAGGTTGAAATCGAGTCCCACTACGAGGCTCTTGGCCTTTCCGTCCTCGTACTCGCTGCGCGACACACCCGTCGTGTACGAGGTGTTGAGCGCGAGGTTGTTGAGAATGGGCGACCACGCCGAGCCGGTCGATTGCTTCGTTCGGCGCACGCTCAGAGTCATCGATGTCGCGGCGGAGCGCGGCGTCCGCAATCCCTCTATGGCGTCGGCCAGGATGTCGGACTGGGTGACATAAAACGGCTGGACTGAAGCCGACGTGTAGTTCACCGTGAATGGGATCGACAGGCCGAGAGAGGCCGGAAGGAGTTTTTCCAGGCGGAAGGCGGAGCTGAAGTCCCAGCTGTTGTCGGTGAGATAGCTCGGCTGTTCGGCCAACTGCCTGAAATTCGGATCGCGCCTGCTGGCGTTGACGCGGATGTCGGCGAAATCGCTCGCGACGATCGTGAGTCCGGCCTGGCCGGCGAACCCAGTTTCGTTGACGACGCCCGCCAGCCTAATGTCATCCACCCAGACCTCCAGCGTGTCTCCGGGAAGAACCGGACTCGCGCCGGGAGTAACGGGCGCCCGGAGCATCCCCACCGCCAGCTCCTGAACGGCGGCGAGGTTGGGAGGACTCACGCCCGGGTCCAAAGTGTAAACGATGTAGCCGTCGTCGCACGCGGCGTAGACCGAGCTGGCAGTCGCTCCCGTTGGAAGCGGCGTGTTCGCGATCAGCATGGAGTCGAGACCAGTGCAGGTGTTCCGCTGCCTTCCCTGTAGATACGCGTTTTGAATCTGCGCCCTCAGGGCGAAGAGCCTGGCGAAGCTCACGCTGATCTCGGGAAGCCACGCAACCTTCGAGGGTCCCGAGTTTATCGGCGTGCGAAACATGTAAAAATTGTTGTCGTCGCGGGCGATCTTGATGTAGAACTGGAGCTCACCGTCCTGACCCCAGCCGCTGCTCACGCCGCGCGCCCAGACGCGCAGCTCCTTGTAGCTCATGAAGTTCTTTTCGCCTTCCGGGAAGCGGAAATAGGACTCCGCGCGATCGAACACCGCGAGGTCGGTCGCGCTGAGCCGCAGGGACCTCTCGTTGATCTGAACGCGGCCCGGCTGGAAAGCGACGGTCTTGCTGGTTGGCGCGTCGGTGATTCCGGGCGGCGAAACGTAGCCGATGCCACCGCGCACCTGCGTGTCCTGTGTGCCGACGACGCCGGATTGGACGGTGCCGGTAGACGTCTGTGTTCCAGCAATTCCGTGGAGGGTTCTGTCGCTGACCTTGAGCCACGGAGCACCGGTGAGTCGAAGCCGCGCCAGCGGGATGGTGGTGAACTCATCATCGGCTACTCCATCGCCGGAGATCATCGTGATGCGGAGCGCTCGCGCGCGTCGCAATAGAGGATGGCCGAGCGAGTCGTCGGGGGTGTGAAACGGAATGCGAAAGAACATCCAGCAGACGTCGTCGTGCGGAACCTTTGGTTGTCCCGCGAGCACCGGCGGCTGGCTGCACACTCCATGTCGAGTGATTTTCGAGGCGTCCGCGAGATTGACAACGTAGCGCTGCCATTGTTCCTGATCGCGCTCCGCGGTGGTGAGGTTCAAAACGTTGTCTGCGTCTATGTCTTCTTCGTCCAGGTGATTGTTGTGGACGGTGCAGTTCGTCTGCGAGTCGCCAAGAATCTGGCGCAGCCCAAAACCGCCCTTGCACGTTCGGGCGAAGCGCAGCGTTGCGAAGGTCGGCGCCAGGCCTGGTATGGTGTCGATCTCGACGACGAGCGTGTCGACGACATCGCCGGGAAGGCCGTTGTCGTTGCTCGCCACGTTGAAGGCCCGAGAAAACGCATCACGTTCGCTATCGAGCTGGTCGAGGCCCTGAATCCGCCTGCCGTGATAGGTCGTGTCGAGCGAGCCGGCCGTCCCGCCAGAGCGAATGATGAGCGTGTCGGGCCCGATTGCAACCGAGTTTTCCGAGATGTCGCCGAAATCGAAAACGAGAGTGGGGTTCCTCGACTGCGCGACCCCGACGGGAATCTGCGCCCAGAACTCCAGGTTCTCCGCGCGCGAAATGTCGGCGCCGCTCGGGTTGAGGACGGTGCGGACGGAACGCCACCTGCGCCCTGTCGTGGCGTTAGGTACCGTCCAACGAAATATGTTCGCGGTATTGTTCAACCGTCCGCCGATGGAGAGCGGATAGAGTGTGAGCCAGAGCAGTGGCTCCGGACCGGAGAATCCGGTACCGCTCTGAGCGACGGCTGTATCGATCTGGTCGATGCGGTACTGAATTGCGCGGCCATCCGCGTCAGCACCATTGCTCTGCCACGCGAGCGTGGTCGCCCGCGCCAGATCGAAGACGGTGGCGCCGAAGCGCGCTGGGATCCTCGTTCCGAGCGCCGGCTGACTGCTGGAATACCATTGGGGGTCGGACAAGGAGATCGGCAAACCACCTTCACCTTCGAATGATTCCAGGTACGCTTGCTGCGACGCATTCGTTTCGGGCCGGCTCGCGGCAATTTCGGCCGAGAAGGCGACGTGAGAAGGAATTGTCGTCGGCCCAAACGGCAGCTTGGATACGAGCTGGGTCAACGGCTCCGCGTCGAAGTTGAAGAGCGCGCTCACTCCGGCGACGAGCGACGCAGTGGGCTCGAACCCCAATGGGGGGCGCGTAAAGTTGGTGTGCTGGCTCTGGGAGATCGCCGTAAAGTTGATCTGACCGTTCGTCAACGGGAGCTCCGCGGTCGCGCCAAAAATGGACGTCGGAGTCTCCTCGAACACGGGATTCTCCTCGTACTGAACCGTGACTTGCCGGGGCCGGGGGAAAAGCGTATCGGGCCGGTTGAAGGAGACTCGACCCAGGTCGTAGTCGACGGAGTAGTCCGTTCCACGCGTGAGCGGAATTCCATCGACAAGCAGTCGCTCGGAGTTCGGCCTGATCTGCACCGTTCCAAGCATCAATGCACCGCCATCGCCGCCACCCTCCGACTGCGCGCGCACCCGAATATGATAGATAGCCTCCGGGCGCTGTGAGGAGCGCACGTACTCGGGCGGTGTGGTGTAAACGGTGTCGTTGGTCGGATTGCCGCCAACCGCGAGCCCGTTCGAAGCGAAGGGCTTGGCCGAGGGGAAGATGAGAAACTGATCGCGGATAGTGTGCGCGCCTGGCGATCCTAGACTCAACTCGAAATTCGGGTCGCTCGGGCGCGGCCAGATTCGATTCTCGAGATCGAAGCTCGAGCTGTTCGTCGATTGCGCGAGGCCGAACAGCTTGAGATAGGTGTCGGCGTTGCCGGCGACGGGCTTCTCCTGATCCTCGGCGCTTCCAGTGACGACCTTGAGCGTGACGCTCTGGCGCCTAAGATCCGGTCCGCCGAGCCGATAGATGCTTCGGATCTCGCGATCGAACACGGGATCGCCAGGCTGAACGTTGGGATCCCAGATAAGATTCGCGAACTGGTCACGGGTGGCGGTGAACGCGAGGTCGGGAGTGCCGCCAGTCGCGGTGTAGGTCGTGTCCCGGCCATTGATGCGCACGCGATACGCGACGACGAGCCGCTCGTTGTTGAGAGCGAGCGGACGCACCAGCGCGATCCAGAGGAGAGATGGGTCGGCGTAGTAGTCCACACCTTCGCGCAGGTACTCGTACACCTGTCCGCGCCGCGAGCGAGGATTGCCGATCAGGCGGAACTGCGGGCCGGCGGGATTCGGCGGCTGCCCACCGATCAGCAGGCGGTAGAGAAAGATCTTGGTTGGCCTCAGCGTGTCCGGGAGGGATGCCGAGAGCGTCGCCATTTTCCTGGTGTCGAGAATGTCGACGTTCGGGTACGCAGTCCCAAACAGTCTTGGATCGACCGTGAAGAAGAAGCGGCGCGGCTCGAACTGGTAGTCCTCGATCTTTCGGTCGATCGCCTGGAGCGTGCGGTCGCCGACGGTGAAAACACGGTCGCGAACGATGTTTCCCTTTTGCTGCGCGAAGATGGTCTTCACGCGCATGGAACCGATCTTGGTGATGGCCTGGATTCCGTAGTTGCCGCTCGCGATTCCAGCCGTGATGTAGCGGGACTCGGGCGGCTGGAAAGTCACGTTGCCAACCTCGAGCCGTTGTACGAATTCGCTGGCCTTCCCCTCGTAGTAGATCGAAATGTTGTTCGATGCGTCGAACTCGCGCTGCGTATCGTAGTCGAGATTGACGTGAACCCTGTCGGCGACGATGCCGCCGGATTTGGCCGCGAACTGAAAGTCGACCTGCGGCTCGAAAAAAGTGCGGCAGTTGGCGACGGGATCGGCAAAGAAAGTCGACGAGCAGAGGGCGCTCTGATTCTTTTCGCCGCGGAACTCGAGGCGGCCGTCGATCTGAAGGCCGAGGTCGGCGTATTCTCCGAGTATCGGCACCCGCTTGGGGGTGACGGTGGGTTTCGGCGGCGGCGGCAGGACGCCCGGAAACGCCGGAGCTGCCGCCGACGTGGCGAAGTTGCTGGTCGCCACCTGACCCCACACAGCCTGGAGAATCGTGCGCATGTTCTGCTGGAACGCCGTAGCGCGCGCGGCATCGATCTGAGCTTGGGCCTGCCGAAACGCTTCGCGGTCGCCGCGTGCAACAACCGTCGGAAGAGTGAGCGGGAGCGTGTCGCGCCCGAGCCTCAGTCGGAGCGCGGGGGTTCCCGGCGTACCGGTTGGCGGAGTGACCGGTGGTGTCGGTGTCTTCCGAGTCGTGTCGCTCGGGTCCTGCGCGCGCGCCGTTTGGGCGGCCGCGCAAAGCAGTACGATCGCGACGAACGCGAGCGCGATGCGACGCGGTCCGCGCTCGATCGAACGCGCGGAACTCGTTGTCTGCGTGTCGCTTACCCATGAGCGCAGGGTATATTTCACTCCGTGAAGATACTGCACCGCTACGTTCTAAAGGAACATGTCGGTCCGCTGACTTTCGCCCTTACAGCGCTCACTTCGATCCTGCTGTTGCAGTACATCGGAAAGCATTTCGGGGAGCTGGTCGGCAAAGGTCTGCCGACGATGGTGATCGCCGAGTTCTTCGGGCTATCCGTGCCGCTCACGGTTGCGCTGACTCTGCCGATGGCAGTGCTGGTCGCCACCTTGTACGCGTTCAGCCGGCTGGCTGCCGAAAACGAGATCACGGCCCTCAAGGCCAGCGGTGTGAGCCTGGTCAGCGTGCTCAAGCCCGTGCTGTGGGCGGCACTCGGAGTGACGGTCGTGATGATCGGATTCAACGATCAGGTCCTCCCGAGGGCCAATCATCGGCTGGCGGTCCTGCAGCGTGACATCGCGCAGAAGAAGCCGACGTTCGGGCTACGCGAGCAGGTGATCAACGAAGTCAGTCCCGGAAAGTTCTACCTTCGCGCGGGACATCTGGACGAAGCGTCGAACATGATGCGTGAGGTGACCATCTACGACATGGCGGATCCGACGCGCCGCCGCACCATCTTCGCCGACAGCGGCAACATGAGGATGAGCAAGGAACTGACCGACCTCGAACTCACGCTCTACAACGGCAACATGCAGGATGTTCCCACGGCGAATCCAGATGAGCTGCAACGGCTCTACTTCAACGTCGATCAGATCCGCGTGCGCGGCGTGGGGAATCAGTTTCAGAAGACCACCGCTGACGCCTACAAAAGCGATCGCGAGATGACTGTGTGCGAGATGCAGGAGGCACAGGACAAGGCGCGCCGGGAGCACGACGCGGCGCGCAAGGAATTCGCGACGAAGCTGGCTGAGCTCAGGAAATCGAAGGCGGTGTTGAGCAAGGAGGTGCTTGGCGCGACGACAGCCGCGCCGTGGGACATCGGCCTTGGCAGATTGTACTGCAACGCGTTGGCGTTTCTGGCGCCTAAGGAGGCAAAGGCACAGGGTGTGTCGACGATTTTTTGGGGCTCGGGCGTTTATTGGGAGTCGTTCCGCTCTCACGAAATCTCTCCAGTGAGCACGGCCGGTGCGGTATTCGTCGTACTCGCGCTGGTGCTGACGGCTCATCAGGCCCTAACAAATAACGACTACAAGAAATCGAAGGAGACCCTCA
>JADGQU010000299.1 GCA_017881545.1 Gemmatimonadaceae bacterium | reverse complement strand
TCCATGGTTCCGCAGCACGATCCCTTCCGTGCAGGCGACATTAGATTCTCCTGCGCTTCGATCGAGAAAGCCCGGAAGATGCTTTCCTTTTCACCGACCCACAGTGTCGCGCAGGGGCTGGAAGAGGCTCTCGACTGGTATGTAGAGAGAGCGCGCATGGCCGCTGCTCACGGAGTTGGCGCGCCAGTTCGTCAGCACGCATCTTTGAGCGCCAATTCCGCGCATCACGCAGTAGCACCTCTCACGTTGGCGGCATCATGACTGAGTCGAATCCGCGCAAGCCGGTTGCTCTGATCGGATGCGCCGACGAATGGCTGTGCCGCTCGATCGAGACCGTTTTCGCGGAGAAGGGATACGAGGTCACGCGGACTGGTTCGGGCAAGCAGGCGCTCAAGATGGCGCGACGAGGAGGCTACGACGTGCTAATGCTCGACGAGCAGCTGCATGAACTGAACGGCGTCGGAGTTTGTCTGGCCCTGCGGGATGACCCGCTGTTCGACCATGCGACCCCGATCATCATCATCTCGTCCTCGCATTCGAGTCAGCCCGGCCGAATCAAGGCGTACACCGCCGGCGCCTGGGAATATTGTCATCTTCCGCTCGATGTTGATGGTCTCTTCCTCAAGCTTGCAACTTTCCTGCGCGCACGACAGGAGCTGGCGGCGTCGCAGGAGAACTCACTGATGGATCCGGCAAGTGGACTGTACACGCCATTCGGCTTGAATCAGCTCGCGGAGCAGCTCGAGGCCCGCGCGCTCCGGAACCACGAGGCTTTTGCCTGCGTCGCGTTCTCGCAGCCAACCGGTCCTGAAGCGGGTCAGAAATGGAGCGGCGATGACGCGGAGTCGTTTGCGGACATCGTGCACGTGGTGCGTGAGCAAGCCAGAAAGTCGGACGTGGTCGCGAAGACCGGCGCGTCCCAGCTCGCGATCCTCGCGCCGGACACCGACGCCGCCGGCGCTCGGCTACTGGTCGCGCGCCTGCAGCGCGAGATCGACGCGGCGTCGAAGTACACCTCGCAATCCGGGTCCTTTCGCCTGCTGGCCGGCTATTGCGCGGTATCGGATCTTTCGGCTGCAAACGTGGATGTGACCGAGCTGGTCCACCGCGCGGAAAGCGCGTTAGCCCGCATTCCGTCGGATGGACGCGGTGAAGCAGTCATGAGTTTCGACGATTTGCCTCTTTCCTGAGCGACCTACCCCCCCTCATTGAGAACCCGGGACTTGGGCTCCCGCTGTCAAGCTTGCGTTTCGCAGGTCACGGCAACCGCGCTTACTCGTCACGGTTAGGTCATGCGTTTAAGCCGCTATTGACGTTATGGGGACATGTCCCCAATATGAGCGTTCGCGAGCGGGTCAGTCGTGGACGAGGAGCGCATGACGCAGATGGACCCAGCTGCAACAAAGTCCGCATCATCATCGAGTAATTTCCAAGACTACTCGCCGTTCTCGTCGCCGATAGGTACTGGCGCAGGCGGTCGGGCCAACGACGCTGCCCCCCCCCCATTCAGCTTTGAACTCCTCAAACACCGCAGGGTCTCTTGTCCGCGCCCTCGAGCTTGCAGCTGATCGCACGGCGACGCACATCGCGCTTGGCACCAAGCAGACGCGCCGAGAAGTTCGCGAACGCCTCAATGAAGTGGTCAACTGGCTGATTATGGGCCTGGAGAACAAGACGCACGAGTCAGCTCCGGTTCCTCCGGTGATCGCGCGCGAATACGTATCTACGTTGAAAGTGAATTTTCTCTCGGAGCTGGCGGCCACGCCTGACCTGAACGCCAACGAGGTCGTGCGCACGCTGATCAAGCTTGATGAGGCCGAAGATGCGTGGAGGCGGACCGACCGCGGCAAGTTCATCTCTCGCCTGACCGGTGCGGACTGCGCCGACGCAGTCGTGGCAATCGCTCACGACATCCGCTCGCCCCTTTGCTCGATTCTTCTTCTCGTGGATGCGCTTCGCCGAGCTGAAAGGTCGTCGCCCAACCCGATCAGGGATCGGCAGCTCGGACTCATTTACGGAGCGGCATTCGGATTGAGCACGACGGTTTCAAATCTCATCGGAGCCGCGCGCGGCGACGATTTAGTGCAAGGGCAGCCGATGCTCTTCTCGATCAGCGAGACGATGCATTCCGTGAGCGCAATCGTACAGCCAATGTGCGAGGAGAAAGGAATTCCGCTCGGCATCGAATTCCCGGAACACGATGTCCGGCTCGGACACGCGGCCGGGATCCAGCAGTCGCTGCTCAATCTCGCATCCAACGCCCTTCGATACACGGATGCGGGGTCGGTCGCGATGGGGTGCAGCGAGCTGTCACCAGATCGGGTTGAATTCTGGGTCGAGGATACCGGCCCGGGCGTCCCGGACGAGGTGCTCGAGAGATTGTGCTACGGCTTCCCTCCCGAAGGCGTGAAGCTTCGCTTCTCGAGCGCTGGCCTGGGACTCGCGATCGTGCGCACCCTGGTGGAAGCCATGGGTGGTACGCTACAGGTCGACACCGGCACCGAAGGGACGCGCTTCTCCTTCGTGCTGTCGCTGCCCACTATGTAGTAGCTCGCTGGCAACTACACGTCCGGCACCGCATCTCGATCTGCTGAAGTAAGACCTTACACAACAACAACTTAGCAGTCCCCACCGCCCGGCAGGGCGATTCGCTCCGCTTTCGCGGTAACCCGGCGCTCGCCTCGGTCGTCTCCAAATAGACCAAGCTCATCCTGAATCCGGCCAGGCCGGACAGGTCAGCACCTCCGAAAACCGGCAAACCCACCGAAAGGTGGCGACGCAAAGCTACGAGGCTATAGCGCTGTAACGCGCCAAGCCAGTCGGGCTACCGAAGAGGAGTCTCCATGGAAGTGTTCCACGACCGTCCGCCACTCGCACTGATTGCCTGCAGCGATGATTGGATGAGCAGGGCGTTGGAGAATGTCTTTCAACAGCACGGGTACGTCGTCGCGCTCACTCGCTCGGGTGTGCAAACCCTGGAGCTGGCGCGGCTCGCCAATCACGATCTCCTCGTGCTCGACGAATCGCTCATCGACATGAAGGCAGCCGATGTGTGCCGGGCAATTCGAGAGGGCTCACAGTTCGATCACTCCGTGCCCATCGTGGTCACCTCGCCCACACCCGCCGATCCCCGCGCGCGCCTGGCGGCCTTCAATGCCGGCGCCTGGGAGTATTGCAGTCATCCAGTCGATCTCGAGCCGGTTTTCGTCAAGCTGGAGACATTCCTTCGGGGACGCGGTGAGCTCGTAATCGCGCGCGGCGAGGACTTCGTCAATTCGTCAACCGGCCTCTACACGTCGTTCGGCCTACGTCAGCTAGCCGGAAAGCTCGGCGCGCGTGCGCTCAGAAAACACGAGGCGTTCGCGTGCGTCGCCTTCGCGCCGCAAGTCCACGATCGCGAAGTGGGGTCGAGCATGTTGTGGAAGGAAAGTCCCGTCGGCTTTGCCGATCTCGCCCACGTATTTCGTGAGCAGAGCCGGCAGTCCGACGTCGTCGGCCACGTCGGCGACCTGCGGCTCGCGATCCTGGCGCCGGACACTGACGACGCGGGCGTTCGACTCATGGTAGCGAGACTACAGCGAGAGCTCGATCGGGCTTCCACGAACAAGAGTATCGCCGGACGGGTTCGTCTCCGCGTAGGCTATTCGGCGGTCTCGGATCTCTCGGCTTCCAACGTCAACGTCCCGGAGCTGGTGCATCGCGCGGAGAGCGCGCTCGATCACGCTCCATTACAGGGTGACGCTAGCTCCATCGTCAGCTTCGACGACCTTCCCATTTATTGAGCCGACATCGCGGGAGCGGTCATAGTGGGCGCGGTGGGCCATTCGCCTGGCCTCCAGCTCCGTACTCCTCGCGATAGAAGTGGAGCAGCGCAAAGAGGTACGCAATGGCGAGCGGCCCAAGCAGCACTCCGAGGAGGCCGAAGTATTTCACGCCCGCGAACGCGCCGACCAGCGTAATCATGGGATGGATGTGCGACACGCGCCTGTAAATGAGCGGACGGATCAGATTGTC
>JADGQU010000298.1 GCA_017881545.1 Gemmatimonadaceae bacterium | reverse complement strand
CGTTCCGGTTGATCCCGACGTGCTCGCGTGGGACCCGTCATTGCTAAGACTCTACGTGGCGTCGGAGTCGGGCGCGCTGTCAGCGTTTTGGCTAGACGGCAACACACTGCGGTCGATCGGTGAGTTGCGAGCACCGCGCGCACATACCGTTTCGGTCGATCCGCGAACACACCTCATATACCTGCCACTCGAGGATGTTGGTGGTCGTCCGGTGCTGCGAATTTACGCTCCCATGCGGTAACGCCCGTGCATCGGTTTGATTGGTTCGAGGACTGCCGCAAAGACATGATGAAGCGTTGGCGCTAACGCGATTCCAACCCCAGCACAAAGACGCGACCGGCCGCCGGATAGCGATAAGTAACCGGAGAGCCGGCTGGATCCGGGAACGCGGTCGCGTCGTATCTCCGGCCGAGTGCATTCATCGCGTCGAGCGTCAGGCGGAGCGGACCCATCGGAATGCCGACTCTGACGTCGGCGCGAGTATAACCCGTTAGCGGAGTCGCATTGGCATCGTCGACGAATGCTCCTCCCACCGAGGTGACCAGCACACCGCCGCTTACCCCGCGCCATAGGCGCAGATCAGCACCTGCTGACGCGATCGAGCGCGGAATCGCTTTCAGTTGCCGGCCCTCGAACTGACCGCTCTCGGCGAGCACGCTCTGCCGACTCAGGTTGGCGAAAAACAGCGCTCCATTCGTGACGGTCAGCCTCGTTCCCAGCTCCACGCCGCGATGAAGGCTTCGCCCGATGTTGACGTACCGGAAGCTCGTAACATCAAAATCGAGCTCGTCACGCATGCGCTCGCGATAGGCGGCGCCAGAGATATCGAGTCGAGCGCCGGAAATTGTCCATGCACTATAGAAACCAGTCTCCACCGACGTTCCACGCTGCGGACTCAATAAGGGGTTGGAGATCGTTGTCGAGAACGGCGGAACCGGAATCGGGATGGCGCGGTCGTCGAAGAGCTGATCGAGTGTTGGAGCTTTGAATACGCGGCCGACTGAGAAGTAGGCGTTCGTTGCCCTGTCTGCCGGCAGAGGCAGCTCCAGGTTGACGGCTGCCCTCGGGCTGACGGCGTCGTGGGACGCGCGCACTTCAGGCTCGGCCGACGTCCGGCCCGGCGTGAAGACATCGCGCATATTGTCGACTCGTGTACTTAGAGCGAATCGAAGCGGGTTTATCGGCCGCAGCTGCCAGGAAGCAAAGGCGGCCCCGGCTGCTCTTGTCGCACGTGACGGCTCACCCGGCGTTCCGGTCGCGCCGTCCGCGGCCGAGTACTCGGCTAGAGTTCCACTGACAACGTCTGCATAGCGAGATGTGAACCGCCCGATCGATCCATCCAAACCCGCCACGAGCCGACCCCGCCAATTTGCCGAGTCGTCGCCCAGCTCGAGTTGAGTGGATGCCAGAATTCGCGGAGCTTCCGTACGGCGACGTTTGGTGTCGGCAAAATCGGGCGAAAGCGGAAGCGTCCTGATCGTACTGGCGGTGGAATATTCGCCGACGAGATATCCCGAGCCCATCGCGTCTCCGACCGCGCGGGAGGCGCTCACTCCACCGCGGTGCACTCTCTCCGTGGCGTGATCGAATCGAAAAAATGGATTGCTGGCGCGGTTGTCGGCAGTCGTAGAAGGCAGGGGGCCCGGATCGTCGAAGGCACGAAAATGCGTCGAAGCGAACAGAGTCAGCGCCCCAGCTGCCCCGTACCGAGTGAGTCTTGCGTTGAGCGTCGAAGCGTTCCGTTCCTCGTGCGCCCGATAACCGCGCGATGCACTGTGGTCAAAGGACAAGCTTGCGACGCGATTGTCCGCGCCGCCCTCCACGAGCGCTGTAGCATCTCGAATCCCGTCCGAGCCGCCGGCGACCCGCAACGAGTTCCGGGGCTCCGCTTCGGTCAGGAGGTTGAGCGCGCCGGAGACTGCGGCGTCTCCTCTCATATAGGACGAGCCTCCCCGCACCACCTCGGCGCGAGCAAATCCAGTCCGAGGGAGCATATCCCAGTTCACCGCGCCCGAGCCCAAAGCGGCGATTGGGACGCCGTCCACCAGTGCGGGCAGGTAATCGGTTTCTCCGCCGCCGTAGAACCCTCGTGCGATTACTCGTGGGTTTCCCCCGATGGAATTCACATCTACAACGACGACTCCGGGCGCCATCGCCAGGGATGCGGCGACGGAGCGGACGGGCAGTCGCCTCAAGTGATTTTCAGAAAGAATAGTCACGGCGACCGTTGAGGCTCGAATGCCTGTGGCCGAACGCTCCGGCGTGACAACCACAGTGTCGAGTGTGTGCACCGTCGCGGAATCGACCGTTCCACTTTTGCCCGGCACCTGGCCGAAGGCGACGGACGAGCAGAGCGCCGTAACAACGGAGGCCCGCCAAACGAGGCTTATCATCATGAAACGATAGCCGCCGGAAATTGATACCGCCATTCGGTGATCGGCGTTTACGAGGGCGCGCTGGAGTTGCTCTTGGCGGAGAACAACTACATGCTTTGGTAACTTGAACCCTCAACGTCACCGATATCTCACAATCACCGACTATGAAAATCGATCGCCGTGGTTTCCTGGTAGCGTCGTCTTCGGCCCTGGTGTTGGGAAAAGGCAAGCTGTCTGCGGCTGCGTATGAGCAGCCGTCCGAGAATCCGGAACCGCCCCCAATCGATCGAAACATCCAGGGGAGACCGGTGGCGGTCTACACCACCGCCGACAAAACCAATTACCGCATCTCTCCTTCTGAGACGCTCACCTTCAAACACATGGGCCAGCCGCTCGAGACCCAGATCTGTGTTTTTGTCGATCCCTCGAAGAGAGCCCAGACGTTTCTTGGCATCGGCGGCGCGCTCACGGATGCCTCTGCCGAGACGTATGCGAAACTGCCGGCTGCCAAACAGCGAGAAGTAATGGATGCCTACTTCGATCCCAACAAAGGCATCGGCTACACGCTGGGAAGGACCCACATCCACAGCTGCGACTTCTCATCCGGCAGCTACACCTATGTCACCGAAGGCGACAAGGAGCTCAAGTCCTTCAGCGTCGACCACGACAAGCAATTCCGCATTCCCTTCACCAAGCAGGCGCTCGCCACAGCCAGGGGGAAGCTCACTCTCTTTGCAAGCCCATGGAGTCCGCCGGCGTTCATGAAGACCAATAATGACATGCTTCACGGTGGAAAACTGAGACCGGAGTTCGCTCAGTCGTGGGCCAACTACTACACGAAGTTCATCAAGGCGTACGAGCGGGAAGGAATCCCCATCTGGGGAATTAGCGTTCAGAACGAGCCGATGGCGACGCAGACATGGGAGTCGTGCATCTACTCCGCGGAAGACGAGCGAGACTTCCTCAAGAACTTCCTCGGCCCGACCATGAACCGGGCAGGGCTGGGGGAAAAGAAAATCATCGCCTGGGATCACAACCGCGACCTCATCTACCAGAGGGTCAGCACCATCCTTGCCGACCCCAAGGCCGCCCAATATGTGTGGGGCATCGGATATCACTGGTACGAGCCGTGGAGCGGAGGCGAGATGATGTTCGATAACGTCAGGCTCGTGCACGAGAGTTTCCCGAGCAAGCCCCTGCTCTTCACCGAGGGTACGGTCGATTCCTTCAAGGCCGACGATATCCACAACTGGAGATTGGGCGAGTACTACGGACGCTCCATGATCAACGACTTCAACGACGGTGCTGTCGGCTGGACGGATTGGAATGTGTTGCTGGACGAAAAGGGCGGACCCAATCACGTCGGGAACTTCTGCTTCGCGCCGGTTCACGCCGATACGAAAACGGGTGAGCTGATCTACACGAACTCGTATTACTACATTGGACACTTTTCCAAGTTTGTCCGTCCGGGCGCGAGGAGAATCGCCTGCGCACCCAGCAGAAGCGCGCTGCTTTCCACCGCCTTTGTAAATCCTGATGGAAAAGTTTCGGTGGTGGTAATGAACAAAGGCGATCAGAAGATTTCCTATTTTCTCTGGCTGGACGGCAACGCCGCGGAAGTCACCAGCTTACCCCATTC
>JADGQU010000297.1 GCA_017881545.1 Gemmatimonadaceae bacterium | reverse complement strand
GGTCATCTGTTGATAGTCGCCGTAGTATTTCTGGTAGCGGCTGCTCATCGCCTCGCCCAGGAAGCGGTAGCGCGCGAATGCCTTGAGGACGTTCTTGAGCTGCTTTGTTGGCACCTTGAGCCGGCGAAGAACGGAATTCTGGTAAGGCTCATCGGCGATACCAAAGCCTGGCTGGAGTCCAACGTGCTCGCCGAATTCGCGCAGCAGCGCGGCGCAGAAAGCATGAATCGTCCCGCGTTTGACGCGCTCCACCCGCGGGCCTAGCTCACTCACCAGACGCTCGGCGATTTCACCGGCCGCCTTGTTGGTGAAGGTGAAGACGCAGATACGCTCGGGCTTGATGCCGAGCTTGTCGATCAGGAATCCGATCCGCTCGATGAGGCAGAAGGTTTTGCCCGCGCCCGGACCAGCGAGCACCAGCAGTGGCTGCGCCGCGGCCTCGATCGCAAGACGCTGCGAGGCTGAGGGGATGCGCGCAACAGAAACGGCGTCGGTGCCTACCGACGCCGTTTGAGAGGTGGACGCTGTGTCCTTTCTCGCGGATCCGTCCGCACGTGTAGCGACAACCGTCAGGAAGTCCTGTAGAAGAACTGTTCGCGCACGATCTTTCCGTCCTTCACCTCGTAAAGCGCCATCTCTTCCATCGCGTTGCGCTTGCCGGTCGGTTTGAAGGTCACGTCCAGGTTGTAATAGACGGCGAACTTGTCATCTCCGACGAACGGGCCGTCGACGACGGAGGAATGGACCACGTGGTTCTCAGCCCACCATTGGTTCTTTCCCCGGATCGCGTCAATTCCCCTCATTTCGCGTGGCATCGTTTCGTTGCCCATCGATTCGACGCTGACGATGTCCGGGGAATAGTGGGCGTTGATCGCGTCCGTGAAGTTTCCGGCCTTGCAGAAGGAGACGAGCTCCTCGGCGATGGCGGCGGTGGAGGTGGAGCTAGGTGCTGCGGTGCCCATTTTTATCTCCTTGTTGGGTGACTTCTCTCCATTGTAGCGAAACATCCGGCGGGCGCCAGTCGGAAAGGCGCAAAATGACAGAAGAGTGACAACTTCGACCCCGGGTCTTGCCAAACACCCGTTCTCGAATATACTGCCCGGTGTTAACCGTTCAATTAAACTCGATGATTAAGCCAGACAGACAACGGAAACCCCCGAGGGCGCGACGAGTCGCAGGAAGGCCCGCGACAGCCAAGGAGGCGGCTACCGAGGAGCGCATCCTCGGGGCCGCCCGAGCCGTGTTCCTCCGCCACGGGACCGCCGGTGCGCGTATGCAGGAGATCGCGGCCGAGGCCGGAGTGAATCAGGCGCTGCTCCACTATTACTTCCGCACCAAGGAGCGCCTCAGCGCCGCCGTTTTTCAGCAGGTCGCGTCCCGCATTTTCCCGGCGCTCGTCCAGACGCTTGGCGCCGGGATCCCGCTGGACGAAAAGATCGACCGCCTGATCGAGATCTATCTCGACAACCTCTCGCAGAACCTGTTCGTCCCGGGCTACCTGATCTCGGAGCTTCACCACCACCCCGAGCGCGTTCAGCAGCTCCTCTCGGGTGCGATCGGCGCCGACCCAAGAACGGTGATCCCTGCCCTGCTCAAGACTCTCGAGCGACAGATCAACGAGCGCGTGCGCGACGGCACAATGCGCCCCATCAAACCGCAACAGTTCGTGATCAACCTGATCTCGCTCTGCATTTTCCCCTTTGCCGCCCGGCCCATGCTATCGATCGTCTTCGGCATGGACGACGCCGCCTTCATGCGCTTCATCGAACAGCGGAAGAAAGAGCTTCCTGATTTCTTCCGCGCCGCGCTCAGGCCATGACATACCGCCGCGTCGTCCTCATCTCTCTTGTTTCGTTCGCGACAAGTGAGCGCGCCCACTCCCAAATCCCTGCCACCGACACTCTGAAACCGCCGGCCGCGGATTCGCTGCGACTCGGCGCACTTCAGGACACCGCAGTCATGCGTGATCCGCGCGGACGGCAGGTCGCTCTGCTCCTCGAGCAGTCGCGCTTGCGGCAGAAGAATCTCGGCGCCGAGACACGGCCGACGCTCGCCGTCGAAGGGCAGGCACAATACCAGTCAGACGTCGCCCGGATTCCGATCACCCTGCCCGGAGGGATTTCCATTCCCATCCCGCCGCACGACACCTATGACGCGCATCTGGCTGCCGGTCAGACGTTGTTCGACCCGAGCATCGGTCCGCGCCGCGCGGTCGAAGATGCGCAGCTCGCCGAATCGCAGGCACGGTTGCGCGCCGAGCTCTACCCCCTGCGCCAGAACGTGAGCGACGCGTTCTTCGCCGCTTTGCAGGCACAATCTCAGATCGCCGAGCTTCAGCTGACGATCACCGATCTCGAAGCCCAGCACCGCGTGGCCGCCGCGCGCGTGCATGAAGGCACCGCGCTGCCGAGCGAGGAGAAAGCGCTTCGCGCGGAAATCCTGCGACGGCGGCAATCGCTGGCGGAGGCAGGGGCGAGTCGCCGCGCGGCACTCGCGATTCTCACCGACCTCACGGGCACGTCCTACGATAGTACTGCGATTCTCGGCTCGACAGATCTCGTTGGCCAGGTCTCCCGCGCTCGCGATTCGCTCTCGATTCTTCGGGCACGTCCCGAGTACGAGCAGTTCGCGCGATCCCGCGCGCTGCTCGAGCAGCAGGAGAGGGCGCGCAAAGCGAAAGACCTTCCACGCGTCTCGGCGTTTGGCCGCGCGGGATATGGCCGGCCGGGCCTGAACCCGCTGAGCACGAAGTTCGACAGCTACTGGCTAACGGGCGTCCAGCTGCAATGGTCGCCCTGGACGTGGGGCACGGGGAATCGCGATCGCGAGATCCTCGCGCTGCAACGGCAGATCATCTCGGCCGAGGAGCAGCAGTTCACCGACAACCTTCGCCGCGGTGTCGAGCAGGATCTTGCAACCATTGATCGGCTCGCCGCCTCCGTCGGCGACGACGACGAGATCGTGGCGCTCCGCGAGAGCATCCTGACCGAAACGCGGGCGCGATTCAACGAAGGCGTAGTGACGTCGGCCGACTATGTCGACCGCCAGACCGATGTCCTGAGCGCGCGTACCGCCCGCGCGCTGCACCGCGTAGAGCTTGCCCAGGCTCGCGCGCGGTTCCTAAACACGCTGGGCATCGAGGCCCGCTGATGCGCACGTCTACTTTCTCTCGGCGCATCACGATCGGTGTTCTGTTCGTGGGCGCTGTCGCTTGTCGCGGCGGCAAGGATCCGGACGCCTACGGCAACTTCGAGGCGGACGAGGTCTCCGTGTCGGCGCAAGCCAGTGGGCAGCTGACGTCGTTCACGCCCGTCGAAGGAGCTACGCTCCGGGTCGGAGATATGGTCGGACTTGTGGATACGACCCAGCTGGCGCTCGAGCGGGCGCAGCTCGTGGCGCAACAGCAGGCGACTTCGGCCCGAGTTACCGAGGCGGGCCAGCAGATCGGCGTCTATCAGGCGCAGATCGGTATCGCCCTTAGAAACTATGAGCGAATGCAGCGCCTGTTCGAGCAGCATGCCGCAACCGCTCAGCAACGGGATCAGGCCGAGCGCGACTACAAGACGCTGGTCGCGCAGATCGGGGCGGCCAAGGCGCAACAGCAGAGCGTCTCGCGCGACGCAACATCGGGTTCCGCTCGAGTGGCCCAGATCAACGACCAGATCGCGAAGAGCAGAGTGATCAACCCGGAAGCGGGGACGGTGCTCGCGACCTACGTGAAAACGGGAGAGGTGGTTCAGTCGGGCCAGGCGCTCTACAAGATCGCCGACGTCGACACTCTGATCCTGCGCGCGTACATCACCGAGAAGCAGCTCTCCAGCGTGAAACTCGGACAGCAGGTTCAGGTTCACGTCGATCAAGGTGGCGGCAGCCTGCTGACGCTCCCAGGAACAGTGAGATGGATTTCGACGAAGGCCGAGTTCACGCCGACCCCGGTACAAACGCGGGACGAGCGCGCCGATCTCGTGTACGCGGTGAAGGTGTACGTTCCGAATCTCAAGGGTGCTCTCAAGATCGG
>JADGQU010000056.1 GCA_017881545.1 Gemmatimonadaceae bacterium | reverse complement strand
CTGTGGGAACAAACCCTGCTATTCCATGGTCTTATAGCTACCCCCACCGAGAATCACGATGACCCGTTCTGTGTCCAATTTCGCCGCGGTCCTGGCCGCAATTACAGTCGCGCTTGTTCTTTTCGCCGCGAAGCTCACCAACGGCGCCTCACGCACGAGTGATGGCCCGGTGAGCGCTCCCTCGTTCGACGCGCAGGTGACTGGCGGCGCTACCGAGGATACCGCCGTGTTCGCCGGCGGATGTTTCTGGGGGGTCGAGGCGGTGTACGACCATGTGAAGGGCGTCAAGCGGGCAATCTCTGGTTACGCCGGTGGCAATGTGGCGGGCCCATCGTACGAGCAGGTTAGCACTGGTGACACGGGTCACGCGGAATCGGTCGAGGTCATCTACGATCCCTCGCAGGTCTCGTACGGGAAGCTACTCCAGATCTTTTTCTCAGTCGCGCACGACCCAACGCAGCTCAATCGTCAGGGGCCCGATCACGGCACCCAATACCGCTCGGCGATCTTCTTCAGGAACGCACAGCAGCAGCAGGTTGCGGAGAGCTACATCAAGCAGCTGACGACGGCGAAGACGTTCTCGCGCCCGATTGTGACGCAGGTCGCGAAGCTCAACGGATTCTTTGCGGCTGAGGAGTACCACCAGAATTATCTGGCTCAGCATCCGGACCAGCCGTACATCGTGATCAACGATCAGCCGAAGATCGCGGCGCTCAAGAAACAGTTTCCCGATGTGTGGCAGAACTGACGACTGGCAACCGTACGGGCGACTGGCAATCGCAGTTACGAGTCTCCCGTTCAGTTGCAGTCGCCGAAACTTCACGCCAAAGCGGTCGTAGGTTGGGAACACCCCCTCGTCCGGAGTACTGAATGAAGTCCAGCCTCGTCGTCCGCAGTCTCGCCTGCCTCTTCGCCCTCGTCATTGTCGCCGCTGCGCCGGCGGGCGCCCAGGACTCCGGGTCGATGCACGTCAACATCAGCGTTCCGGATTCGGTCGCTCACGTGACGGACAGGGAGTTGGCGAGCAACGCCCGCTTTGCGATTGTCAGCAGAGACGGACAGGCGGCGCTCCTTCTCATGGACACGACGATCGTGGCGCAGATGACCGACCGCGGACTCGACCGCATGAACGCGCGCGAAACCACGGATACGATCAAGGGCATGGTCAATCGGGTTGTCGCACGAATGGCTATCGGTGCGCTGCTTCCCCTCTTCGACCACGGAATCGCGTACCATTTGCGAGATCTCGCGGACGCCAAGTACGCGGACGGCCGGCTTCAACTCCTCCGCGGGAATGGCGAGGAAGTGTTCCACGACGTGGAGATCGGAAAGGGGCCGCTCATGGCGAGCTTCTCGCCGGATGACGCGAAGGCGTTCGCGGCGAGAGCGCGCGCTGCCAGGACTCGCCTCGCGAAGTAGTCGCGTCAGGTCGCTGGCTGTCCTTCCCTACCCAAACAGGACAATCAGTTCGCGGTAAGTTTACCGCCATGGATTTGCAGCTCCTCGCGGTTCCCTACGATTCCGGGAACTATCGCGCACGAATGGGCGCGGGTCCGGAAGCACTTCTCGACGCCGGACTGGAGCGCTCTCTCGAAGAACAAGGGCATCGCGTGCACAGCGTGGTGGCGGAGCTTCCTGGCGATTCGTGGCGCGCGGAGATCCAGACGGGCTTCGAGTTGATGCGGATCGTCTCGAAGGCTGTGCGCGAAGCACGTGAATCCGGCCGTCTTCCCATCGTTCTTGCCGGCAACTGCAACACGGCGGTCGGAACCATTGCCGGACTTGGCGATGGCGTGGGCGTGGCGTGGTTCGATGCGCACGGCGACTTCAATACTCCCGAGACGACGACCAGCGGGTTTCTCGACGGCACCGCCGTGGCTATCATCACCGGCCGCTGCTGGAAACAGCTCGCACTCACCATTCCCGGATTCAAGCCGATCCCGGACGAGCGCGTCTGTATTGTCGGTGCGCGCGACATCGACGTCCTCGAAGGGAGGTTGCTCGCGGAATCCAATGTCGATGTGATCGAGCCGAACAGGATTCGGCCGGACCTGCCACGAGCCCTGAATTCAATCGGCCGGCACGTAGACACGATGTACGTGCATCTCGACCTGGATGTCCTCGACGCTCAGGTCGCGTCCGCGAATCATTTCGCGGTTTCTGGCGGACTCACCGTTGAGGACGTCGACTACGCGCTCGCGGAAATCGCCCGGGAGTTCCGAATCGCCGGCGTCACGCTATCCGCCTACGACCCAGCCGCGGATACAGATGGCGCCGCCGCCAAAGCCGCGATCCATCTGATTTGCGCTGCTGCAGGGTTCGCTGGGGCGACCTAAATGTCCGGCAGCGGCCCTCCCGCGCGCATCGTACATTCTTGGGGCTTTCCCCAAACTACCAGACGGAGGTTCTGCTATGCCGTTCCCCCCGGTCAACTGGCTCGCAATTCTGGTCGCAGCAATCGTCATCTTCATTCTTGGCGGACTTTGGTATTCTCCGATGCTGTTTTCGAAGAAGTGGATGGCGCTCCAGAACAAAACCGAGGAACAGGCGCGAGCCGAGATGGCGTCGGCCAACATGCCACTGATGTACGTGAGCGCCTTCATAACCGCGCTGATCACGGCCGCGGTGATGGCGCACATCCTCTCGCATCTGGTGTCCGGACCGGATTACGTAATACATCCCAGCGCCGCGCATGGCGCGATGTTCGGCTTTCTATGCTGGCTTGGCTTCGCCGCACCGAGCAGCTATGGCACCGCCCTTTTTTCCGGAAAGCCGAAGCAGCTCTGGCTCATTGATTCGACCTACAATCTCGTCTCGTTCGTGCTCGCTGGCGCCATTCTCGCCGTCTGGCGGTAGCGCGAAGTTTCATTCGGCCAATCAGGAGGAATACACAATGTGGAAGTCAGGGCAAAACTGGCGCGTAGCAGTCGCTGCGGCCGCGATAATTACCGGTGCGCTAGCGATCACGGCCGCAAAAAGAGCCGATGCACCGAAAAGCAAAGCGAGAGTTGAAGCCACTCAGGGAAAGCGCTTCACCTTGCATGCTCCCGATCTCGCATCGAAGGGGCGCATCACGTTGGCGCACGCCTTTAACGGAATGGGATGCACCGGCCAGAACATCTCACCCTATCTCCACTGGATCAACGCACCCGCCGGAACCAAATCGTTTGCTGTAACGGCGTACGATCCGGATGCTCCGACGGGCAGCGGGTGGTGGCACTGGGTGATGTACAACATTCCTGCAACAACCACCGAGCTCGTGGCGGGAGCTGGCAATGGCAAGAACGCGCCGAGCGGAAGCGTGCAGGGGAGGACCGACTTCGGAACGAAGGGATATGGCGGGCCGTGTCCCCCAAAGGGCGACAAGCCCCACCACTATCACTTCACGCTGTTCGCGCTGAAGGTGGACAAACTCGACCTTCCCGGTGACGCGACGGCGGCGATGGTTGGGTACAATCTGAACGCCAACAAGCTCGCGACCGCGCGCGTTACAGGCCTTTACGGTCGGTAGTTGAGTCCGGAGCCGGCTTGAGGAGATCCTTCGCGTTGACGTAGAAGTTCTGGTCGACGCGAAAATCCTCAGGCCGGCTCAGCTTCACGGCCATCGTCTTCCACGCCTCGGTTGGCCTGATCCATGAGTAGGTGCCCGCCGATGTCGTGACCTTCACCGGCATCGCAAACCTGGGCACGACATTGGTCCAGCGGTAGGAGAGCTTCTGCCCCTCGAGCTTGTACTCGAGCGTCGGAACCATCGTCGTACGCAGATACTCGTCGAACACCTTGCTCAGATCCATCCCCGACCGGCGGCTGATGTAATCCTCGATCTGTTTGGTGGTCACTGTCTGGTGCCAGAAGGTCTTGCCCAGCCCGCGCAGGATTCCGCGCCAGCGGGTGTCGTCGTCGACGAGCTGGCGAACGGTGTGCAGCATGTTACCGCCCTTGTCGTACATGTCGCCCGAGCCTTCGTGGTTCAGCCCGTAGATGCCGATTATCGGGATGTCGTTTCTAATCAGCTTTCGCTGCCCGATCGTGTACTCGGCGCCCGCTTTCTTTCCCTGCTGGCATTCCGTGTACAGACCCTCCGCGTAAGTCGCGAAGCTCTCGTGTATCCACATGTCGGCCGCATCCTTCATCGTGATGCTATTGCCGAACCACTCGTGCGCGCTCTCGTGGATGATGATGAAGTCCCACTGCAATCCGTGACCGGTCGCTGACCGGTCACGCCCGAGATAACCGTTCTTGTAATGATTGCCGTAGGCGACCGCACTCTGGTGCTCCATGCCGAGATGCGGAGGCTCGACAAGCTTGTAGCCGTCCTCGTACCAGGGGAACGGGCCGAACCAGCTCTCGAAGCACTGCAGCATCGGCTTCACCTGTTGAAACTGTTTCTTCGCGGTGTCGGCGTGATAGTCGAGCGCGTAGAAATCGAGGGTGAGCTTCCCCTTCTCTCCCTGATAGACGTCACCGAAGTGCGCGTAGTGTCCGGCGTTGACGGTGACGTCGTAGTTGTTGATCGGATTTTTGACGAACCACTCGTAGCTTGTGGTTCCGTCGCCGTTAGGTGTCGTGCGCCGTAAGCGGCCATTCGAGACATCAAACAGTGAATCGGGAACCGTAATCGCGATCCGCTGGCTATCGGGCTCGTCCGAATAGTTGTCTTTGTTCGGCCACCACACGCTGGCGCCAGTGCCTTCGTTGGCAGTCACGACCCAGTCGCGGGCGAGGCTGTCGCGCGCCCACACGAATCCGCCATCCCACGGCGGGCGAGTCGCGACGGTCGGCTTGCCGTGGTAGTAAACGGAGATCGTCTTCTTCGCTCCAATTCTCTGCGGCGCGATCAGCGTGATGAAGAAAGCGTTGCCGTCGCGGCGAGCGCTGAGCTCGAGTCCGTCCTGGACGATGCTGTCGACGAGGAGCGGCATCTGCAGATCAATCTGCATCTCGCGTGCAGGAGCCGGCTTGAGCACGCGATAGGTGATCGCGTTGTAGCCCGTGATGGTGCTGTCGGCGGGATTCGCCTTGACGTGCAGGTCATAAAACGCGGCGTCCCACCAGGCGCGCTGTGGAGTGTTCGATCCACGGATTGTGTCGGCGTGAGTAAAAACCGGCGGGGCGGCCTGCGCCGCCAGAGTCACGGGCGCCGCTGCAAGGCAACTGCAAAGAAAGACTACCGTTCTTTCGATCACCGATCTCTCCCCCGCCCGGCACCAATCTGGAACTCCTTGGGCGGCTCGGCGCCGAGCAGGTACTTCACGAAATAATCCCAGCGACGTCGGACCATGTAGGGCTCGTTGCCGAATCCGTGGGCGCGGTTGGGAAGGAGGATCAGATCGAAATCCTTGTTTGCCCTGATCAGCTCGTTGACGACGAGAAGCGTGTTGTACGGGGGAACGTTGTCGTCCATGGTGCCGTGCGCGAGAAGGAGCTTCCCTTTCAGATTCTTCGCGAGGAGCTGATTCGCTTCAGGAGCGTAGCTGTCGCTGCCGTCGGGGGTGCGGACGAGCAAGCCCTGGTATCTCTCGCCCCAGTCGTCTTCGTATTCGCGCTGGTCGTGGTTGCCCGCCTCGGAGATCCCGACCTTGAAGAAGTCCGGGTAGCGGAACATCGCATCGGCGGCGGCGAATCCGCCGCCCGAGTGTCCATAGATTCCGGCGCGATTGAGGTCGATCCACGGGTAACGGGCGGCGAGCTCCTTCATCGCCGCGACCTGATCGGGCAACGTGTTGTCGCCCATCCTGCCGAAATAGGCGTCGTGGAACGACTTCGATCTCCACGGCGTCCCCATCCCGTCGATTTCCACGACGATGAACCCCAGCTCGGCCAGCGCCTGCGCATCGCCGCGCGCGGGTGAGAAGCTGCGGCCGCCGACGCTTCCCGTCTGTGGACCCGGATAGATGTGATTGACGATCGGATACTTCTTCGTGCGATCCAGATTCGTGGGCACGTACATGAGGCCGTAGAGATCGGTCTTGCCGTCGCGCGCCTTGACGGTGATGGGCATCGGCGCTTTCCATCGAATCGCGCGCAATCCCGTGATATCCCCCTTCTCGAGCGTGACGATGCTCTTGCCATTCAGATCGCGCACCACGGTGACCGGCGTTATTTCAGGCGTCGAATAGCTATCGATGAAGTACTGACCGGATTGTGACAGCGCGATATCGTGATCAGCGTTTTCAGGAGTGAGGAGAGTCAGGCCCTTTCCATCCAACCCGATCTTGTAGAAGTGACGGAAATAGGGATCGCGCCCGCGCTCCTTCGCGTTCCCCACGAACCAGATCGTTCTGCTCTTCTCGTCCACCCGGCGCAACTGCGCGACGTTGCCTTCTCCGCTCGTGATCTTGCTCTTGAGCTGCCCCGTCGTGAGATCGTAGAGATAGAGCTGGCCCCAGTCGTCGCGCTCCGAGAACCAGATTACTTCGTTGGACGCCGGGAGTGCGCGCCAGTTGACCATCCCATTCCCGGACTCGAACTGCGTAGCGACATCTTCGCGAAAGACATCGCGAACGCTTCCGGTCGCGGCGTCCGCGACGCGAAATACCTCGTGCTTGTGGTCGCGCGAGGTCGAAACGAAAGCGATGTGCGAGCCATCCGGATACCATTGCACATCCGCCCACTCGGTGCCCCGGCAGATGACGTGATCGCAGAGCGTGGAGCGATGAGCATCCGGCGTCATCTGAAAGCGGATCACGCGCGGGGTGTCGGCGTTGATCACGACGCGCTGGATCATCGCGATCACACTGTCGCCGGGTAGCGGATACTTCCACGCCTGCAGCTCCGGGTGGCCGACCTTCGTGTTGACGAGATACATCTCTCCGACGCCGCGCTCGTCCTGCTGGAACGTGGCGATCTTCCTTGAATCCGGCGACCAGATGAGAACCGGCCTGTCGCTCTTCACCCAGCCGGCGTTGTCCGTCGCGTAGCCGAAATCCTTCGCTCCGTCAGTGGTGAGCTGGGTCTCTCGGCCCGTCGCGACATCGCGCACCCACAGGTTGTAGCTGCGAATGAAAGCCGCGCGCTTTCCATCCGGCGAGACGGATTCCGGCCGCGTTCCTATCAGCCGTTGTCCGCCAACTTGTACGCGAGACACCTCCCGAGGATCGAGCGCTCCGCCGCAGCGGTCTGTCTCGGGGCTGCAGGGAACTCGAGTGCCCTTGGAGGGATCGACGAGAATGAACTGGCTCTTGCCGCCCACGTTGGTGCGATACCCGAATCGGTCCCCCGAGAGCCACATCGGCTGAACGCTCATCCCGGAGACGAGCGGCAGCACGTTCTCCCTCAGGAAGCGTTCCGCGCGCGCGTAGTCCGCGGCGGTGACGACCGGCGCCTGCTGCGCATTAACCTCGAACGCTACCAGCGCGACACCGAACATCGCTGACAAGAATCGGATTGTCGCGCGCGCCGCAGCACGGGCGCGCAATTCCTTACGGTTGCGCACGGGTTAATTCCCCCGCGGCTTGACTGACGAAAGCGTGCGCGGCCACACATTGTCCGTCGGGTCGTGATCCGGGAATCTTCCGTTCGGGTCCAGAGTGATCCTCGTGATCGCGCGTCCTCCAAAATCCAGATTCGCCGTGAAGGTGCGATTACCGGCGAACCAGACATCGGCCGGCCAGGTGACGATAGCCGTATTGGCGTCAGACATTCTGCTGTTGGCCATGGGCCTGATCGCGCTACCCGTCGTCGCGAATTCGACTTTCAGGATTACGGGCGATGGCATCTGTCCGGCCTGGTGAATCGTCACCGCCGTCCGTCGGCCCGTCGTCTTCACATCCTGAATCGAGCCATCGACCGATTCGGTCGTGAAGAGCCAGTAGTTCCAGAACCATCCGAGGTCCTGGTGGAGCGCGTTGTCCATGAAATTGGCGTAGTCCCACGGTGACGGGTGCTTGAAGCGCCACGCCTTGGCGTAGTCGCTCATCGCCCGCCACACCGCGCTGTCGCCGACAACTCCGCCCAAGGACGAAAGCATGAGCGGCGCTTTCCCGTAGGCAACGAATCCGTAGAGCGGGCCCGCGTAATTCTCGTCCCACATGAGTGTCGGCTCCAGCTCGTTGCCGCTGATGCGTCCGTAGGACATCCCCAGGCTGTCGAGCGTGTACGGCTTCTTCTCGAGATCGGCATCCGAGAGGATGTTCATGTATTGATTGAATCCCTCGTCCATCCAGCCGTACCAGGTTTCGTTGACGCCGACCATCATCGGCCACCACTCGTGCCCGGTTTCGTGATCAGCCGCGAACACCGCCGACATGATGAACATCGGGTATTCCATTCCCAGCTCGGGTCCATCGACCATCGTCAGCTGTGGGAATGCGTACGGCATCCAGAGCTTCGAGTAGAACTCGAGCGCGTGGCGGACCACGTTCGGGCCCTGGGCATATCCCTGGGCGTGGCCGGGCAGATAGAGGACATTGAATGGCACCCGACCGCGACTCGGAATCGTGGCGCTCGACGCATCCCAGACGAACTGATTCGACGTCCCCCACGCGAAATCGCCGACGGTGTCGGCAACGAAGCGCCAAACGAGTCGACCAGCCGTCCCCGCCGCGGTCGATTTCCCGGGACCGCGTTCGGCGGCCGAGACGATCGTGCGCGTGGAATCCGATTCGAGAACGTGCGAGAGCCGCTCGCGCGCGGTCGGCGTGAGAACTTCCGTCGGGTTCTGAAGAACGCCTGTCGCGCCCACGATCCAGCCCGCCGGCACATCGATGCTCACGTCGAAGTGACCGAAATTATTGTAGAACTCGCCGTTGCCGAGGTATGGGTCGGTATCCCAGCCTCCGTCGCGGAGATCGTCGAACACCGCAACTCGCGGGTACCATTGGGCGACCTGGTAGAGCGTGTCGGCCCAGCGGCCCATACGGAATCCGCGCGGGCCGTCGGTGCGCGGAACCCGAAAGCTCCAATCAGCTTCGATCGTCCCGCTCGAGTGAGCGGCGATCGGCGTCGCCAGCGGGATGCGCGCCGAAGTTTGCGAGAGGACGCGCGAAAGAGGAGTCGTGCGCCGCGTCGAACCCGGGATCGGACTGCCGGCCGTGTCCGATACTGCCAAGGTCTGACCGTTCACGACGAGTCTCGTGATCCTCATTCCGTCGGTGAGGGCATCCATCGCACCGGCGTGTGGCGCTTCACCTCTGAAAATGTTCTGATCGAGTCGCAACACCACCGACCGCATAGCCGAGTCGCTGTTGTTGCGGAAAGTGACGGTCTCGCGCCCCGAGACCACCGATGTCGCAGAGTCGAGACGGGCGTTGATCTTGTAATCGGTCCAGAGCTGCCAGTAGTTGCGCCCCGGCCGGCCGGTGGAGTCCCTGGTCCCCGCGGCGAATGCGCGCCTGATCGAGTTCGTCATCGGAATGTCTCGGCGTACCGGGCGCTCGGGATATTTCGTTTGTGCCCTGGGCTGAGATCTCGTCGCACCGGGAGGTGCAGTCGCGGTCGATTGAGCCGTCAAAGCTGAAGGAGCGAATGCAAGAACAACGGGGACGGCGAGAGCGAACAACGTGCGAGCAGACATTCTCACTCCAAGAAAGAGATGGCCGCCTAAGGAACAGCCAAAGCGGCCAAGCGAAACAATTTAGCGCAGGGAAAAGTAGTTGACGAACGCGCAGGAGCGTATCATTGGCTATGGACGTGCGGGAGAGGCTTTGGACTTTAAGCTAGAGGAAGCGATTCCAATTCTGGAGCGAACGCCGGCGGTGTTGTCGACGCTGCTCGACCAGCTACCGGAGGGTTGGACGCGAGTGGACGAGGGACCGGACACCTGGAGCCCGCGGGAGGTCGTTGCGCACCTCATCCATGGTGAGAGGACGGACTGGATTCCGCGCGCCCGGATAATCCTCAAGCAGGAGAGCTACCGGCGGTTCGATCCGTTCGACCGGTTCGCCGAGCTGAAATCGGAACGGCCGCTCGAGGATCTGCTGGAGGAGTTCGACAAGCTGCGGTCGGGCAATGTCGCGACGCTGCGCGGATGGAATCTGAAGGCGAAGGACATGGGGCTGACGGGCGAGCATCCTGAGTTCGGGGCGGTGACGATGCGGCAGTTGCTCGCCACGTGGGTTGTTCACGACCTTTCGCACATCGCCCAGATCACGCGGACCATGGCTCGCGCGTATACCAATGCCGTGGGGCCGTGGACAGCTTACTTCAGGGTTCTGCAGCGTGACGTGCGCCAGTGATTCCTGCTGCTGCCATCGTGCGGTTCTGGGTCCATCGCCGGTCAGTCGGGCGAGGGCATCCTCCTTCCCACTAGTCTCCTAACCCGTCTCTGACAGGACCTATCAATGCGCTATGTGATGCGGCAGAAGTTGCTATCGCTGGCAGACAGTTTCACGATCAAGGACGAGAACGAACGCGACGCTTACCTCGTGAAGGGGAAGTTGTTCAGCTTCGGGGACAAGCTCTCGTTCCAGGACACCGCGGGGAACGAGCTCGTATATATCGACCAACGGCTTCTTAACTGGGGTCCGACGTACGAGCTATGGCGCGGGACGGACCTGCTCGCGGTGGTGAAGCGCGAGCTGTTCTCGTTCATCCACCACCGCTTCACGGTCGATGTCCCCGGCCCCGACGACCTCGAGGCCGAAGGGGATTTTCTCGATC
>JADGQU010000296.1 GCA_017881545.1 Gemmatimonadaceae bacterium | reverse complement strand
GGCGTGCGAACGGTCAATGATCTGTTCAGGCAGCTTTTCCAGGCCTAGATGACACATCGAGCGAAGGGGGAAGAGGGAAGGGGGAAGGGGGACGGCGAAGCTGCGCCCCGAAGTTTTCTTCCCGCATCCCTCTTCCCTCTTCCCCCGTCCCCCTTCCCCCAATGAAGCGCGACGTCGGTGTCATCATCGTCGCCGCGGGCAGCGGGTCTCGCACTGCATCGGCGGAGCTGAAGCAGTTTCGGTGGGTCGCTGGCAAACCCATGCTGCTGCACAGCATTCAGACATTTCAGGCGCGTCCCGATGTCGCGATGGTAGTGTGCGTCCTGCCGCGGCAGTACGTCGGCGATCCTCCGCCCTGGATATTCCAGAGCGACGCCGAACGGCTCCTTCTCTCGGTTGGCGGACGCCACCGAAGCGAATCGGTGGCCAATGGGCTGGAGGATCTTCCTGACGAGTGTGAGATCGTGGTCGTCCACGACGCGGCTCGTCCGCTGGTCTCGACCGAGACGATCGCGCGCGTGATCGAAGAAGCCCGGAAGGGAAATGGTGCAATCGCCGCGCTGCCGGTGGCGGACACTTTGAAGCGGGTCGATTCGAGTGGAAAGGTCGTGGTGACGGTCGATCGGTCCGGGCTGTGGAGAGCGCAGACACCGCAGGCCTTTCCCCGCAAAGTCCTCGAGCGCGCCCACCGCGAGGCGCGGGAAGCGGATCGGATGGCGACTGACGACTCTGGGTTGTGTGAGCAGATCGGGTTGCCGGTCGTTGTCGTCCGCGGAAGCGAGCGCGCGCTCAAAATCACCGAAGAAAATGATTTCGCGCTGGCGGAGGCGCTAAGTATCTTCCGCGAATGAAGCCCCAGCCGATGGTCGTGCCGTTCTGGTCGCCTGCAGAAGTCGAGGCTGCCATCAATGGAACGCTCGCCCATTTTGCCGCCGGCAAGGTGCTCGCGTACCCAACCGAAACAGTCTACGGATTTGGCGGTGCCGTGGATGAGCGGTCCGTGCAGCAGCTCGTGAATCTCAAAGGCCGTCCCGTCGGCAAGCCGTTTCTCCTGCTCGTCGCGGCCAGTGAGATGATCACGCGCCTTGGTCTTCATCTCACCGGCTACGCGTCGATGTTCGCTGCGCGATTCTGGCCAGGCCCACTCACGCTCGTTCTTCCCGGCGGTGAAAAGAGAGTGCCTGATATATTGCGCGGGCCGGAAGGTGGCATCGCCGTGCGATGGACGCCGCACACCTCGCTGGCGCGGCTCATTCTCGCGCATGGCCACCCGATAACTTCGACGAGCGCGAACCGGCCCGGTGTACCGCCGGCCACAGCGGCGGATCAGATCGTCGCGCAGTGGAGCGACGCGATCGGGCGTGGCATTTTGCGTGTTCTCGATGGCGGACGCCTTCAGGAGTCCCAGCCATCGACAGTGGTCGACTGCACCGGCAGGCTGCCACGGGTGATTCGTCCCGGCGCTATCCCGGCCTCCAAATTGAGGGAGAGTGTCCCTGATCTCGTCGGCGATGCGTAGAGAATGAATCTCCTGTTCGTTTGCAGCGGCAACACGTGCCGCAGTCCCATGGCGGAAGCTCTCGCCCGGAAAATCGCGAAGCGCCGCGGCGTCGAGGATCTCAACGTCTCGAGCGCCGGAACGAATGCGTGGGACAACGTCCCCGCGACCGACGAGGCGCTTCTCGTTGGAATGGAGCGGGAGATCGATCTCACCGGTCACCGCGCCCGGAAGCTCACACCCGCGATCGTCTCCGAGGCCGATCTCATTTTCGTCATGACGCCCGCCCACCTGGAGCAGGTGAAACAGCTGGGCGGGCGCGGCAAGGTTCACGTCATCGACGAATACGCTTCGGGCACGGCGAATCAGGGCGTGGCGGATCCCTACGGCGGCAACCTCGAAGCCTACCGGAACACCGCCGATGTTCTGGAGCGGGAGTTGGAGAAGTTGTTCGACAGACTCGGCAGCTGAACGTGGCTACACCGAGCAAGATTCCGGGGCGGCTCGTGCTGCTCGGCCATCCTGTGGCCCAATCGCTCTCTCCGACATTCCAGAATGCCGCGCTCCGCGCAGCGGGGATGTCGCTCCTCTACGAGGCGGTGGACGTCATGCCCCGCGATCTCCTGGCGTTGCTCAGGAAGCTGAAGGAGCTGGGCGTGGCCGGCAACGTCACAATTCCGCACAAGGTAAAAGTTCACGCCAGCTGCGACGAGCTGACGGATATCGCCGAGCGGGTGGGAGCGGTGAACACGTTCTGGTTCGAGTCGGGCCGGCTGCACGGCGACAATACCGACGTCGGAGGCTTCGACGCAGCCGCGCGAGCCCTGCTCGGAGGTGAGACGACCGGAGCGCGAGTCGTCGTGCTTGGAAGCGGTGGCGCCGCGGCCGCGGTCATTGCGGCGGCGGAGCAATGGCTCGATGCGCACGTTTCGATCGTCGCGCGCAACGCCGAGCGGGCATCAAAGCTGGCGCGACGTTTTCGGGATGTCGCCCGCGTCGAAAAGAGTGCCGAAGCGGCGGTCGCGAATGCGACATTGATCGTGAACGCGACGCCCGTCGGACAGCGCGAGGCTGAGCAGCCCCTGGATGTCGGAGTCATTCCAAAGACGACCGCGGTGATGGATCTCGTCTACCGCCGCGGAGGAGGCACTGCATGGGTCAAAGCGGCGCGGAGAAGGGGCAATCCCGCGGCGGACGGCCTCCCGATGCTGCTCGAGCAGGGAGCGCTCTCATTCCAGCGCTGGTTCGGCATCGAGCCGGATCGAGAAGTGATGCGGCAGTCGCTGCTCTAAACGGAGTCATCGACCTTCTCCTTCCCCGCGCTTGCGTTTCCTGTGAACGGCTGTTGTCGCGACTCGAGACGGGGATTATTTGCAGCCTGTGCTGGTCGAGGCTGCCCAACCTGCCCTCGCCCCAGTGTCAGAGGTGCGGCCACCCGATTTCAGCCGGGAGCTGCCGTTGGTGTGATTTGCTTCCGCCGTACGTTCGCGCTGTGAGGTCGGTGTGCTGGATGCCGGTCGAGCCGGCCTCGAGCATTGTTCACGCCCTCAAGTACGAGGGGTGGGCCGCGGTCGCCAATGAAATTGCCGAACGGATGAGTCGGCTCTCCTGGCCGCCGGATGTGGTCGACGAGCGAGCGGCCCTCGTCCCGATTCCGCTCGCGTCAGCGAGAAAGCGCCAGCGTGGCTATAATCAAAGTGCGCTCATCGCTCGCGGAATAGGCAGGCGGTGGCGCATTCCCGTATGGGAAGACGTCGTCGTGAGGTCGCGCGAGACGAGCTCGCAGACAAGGTTGACACCCGAAGAGAGACTGGACAACGTTGCAGGTTCGTTTGGCATCGGCGCTTCGCGGCGCGAGGAATTGCGCGGCGCACACGTCGTCATCGTCGACGATGTGGTGACGACCGCCGCGACACTCAACACGTGCGCGAAGGTGCTCTACGAATCGGGTGCGCGAATAATCAGTTACGTGACTTTCGGCCGTGCTCACGCCAGTGGTGACCGGCTCTAACCGAAGGGAGTAGAGGAATGGCAACAAAGGTAGGCATCAACGGATTTGGACGCATCGGCCGGCAGGTCGTGCGCGCGGCGAAGATCCAGGGCGTCGCCGATCTCGAGTTCGTCGCGGTCAACGACCTCACCGACACGAAGACTCTGGCGCACCTGTTCAAGTACGACTCGGTGCATCGCACCTATCAGGGTGACGTCGAAGCGGGGAAGGATTCGATCGTGATCGACGGTCACGAGATCAAGATCCTTTCCCAGAAAGATCCTGGCGCGCTTCCATGGAAGGAGCTCGGCGTCGATATCGTTCTCGAATCAACCGGCCGCTTCACCGACGCCGATTCCGCCCGCAAGCACATCACCCAAGGCGCCAGGAAGGTATTGATTTCTGCCCCCGCCAAAGGTGAGGATATCACCATCGTCATGGGCGTGAACAGCGACAAGTACGACTCGGCCAAGCACACGATCGTTTCCAACGCCTCGTGCACGACCAACTGCCTGGTGCCAATGGTCAAGGTCATTCGCGACGGC
>JADGQU010000295.1 GCA_017881545.1 Gemmatimonadaceae bacterium | reverse complement strand
TATGGCGACCGTCTCTATGAACTCGCCGTCCTCGAGGCGAAACAGAAACTTCTCGGTGCCATCGCTCGAAGTCTGACGCGTTGCGAGCGCGAGGCGCGGAATCGTAAAATGTTCTTCCAGCATGTCCCGAAAGGCGAGGGGCAGATCTGTCATGGCGGCAAAACTCTCCGCCGGATTCTGCCACAAATGCCGGACGATCTGGGATCCGCGGAACGGCTTTTCGCCGTGTTCTACGGCAAAGCCGCGGAGCAGCTCCTCCGCTTCCGAAGGGAGCATGTTGAGGAGGTTCTGCTTCGCCGGCGCAGCCCCCAGGCGTGTGTTTTTGTCTGACATGCTCCTTCCACCAAGTGTATGCAACTACTAAATTTAACCCCTCTCGATGGCTTATTCGACCCACACATCCCGGCGCTGACCTCCACGGCCCCTAAATCCCGTTTCGCGACGGCCACGCGCTCCCATCTCGCTGGAGAGCTCAGAGCGTCTCACGTCGGCGCCAAAGTCAAGCTCGGCGGCTGGGTACACCGTACGCGGAATCTCGGCGGAATTGTTTTCCTCGATCTTCGCGATCGAGCGGGACTCGTCCAGGTGTCCTTCGATCCGAAGTGGACCCCCGCCGAGGCGCTCGAGCGCGCCGGTAAGCTCGGCCTCGAGACCGTCATCACGCTCGAAGGAGAAGTCGCCGCGCGTCCGCCCGAAATGCGCAATGCGGAGATGGAAACCGGCGAGATCGAAGTCAGGGCAAGCGATTTCAGGATCGTCGGCCCCGCGAATACGCCAGCGATTCCGGTGGCGCGGGGGAGAGGAGAGAAGCTTCCCGCCGAGGAGCTGCGCCTCAAGCACAGAAACCTGGACCTGCGCCGCTTCGAGCTCCAGAAGAATCTGATCCTCCGGCACCAGCTCCAGCAGACTACGCGCAAGTTCCTCGATGAACGGGGGTATCTCGAAATCGAAACTCCGATTCTGTCGAAGCCCGCGCCATCGGGAGCGCGCGATTACGTGGTGCCGAGCAGAGTGCATCCGGGCGAGTTCTACGCCCTGCCGCAATCGCCGCAGGTGTACAAGCAGCTGCTCATGATCTCCGGGTTCGATCGGTACTTCCAGATCGCGCGCTGCTTCCGCGACGAGGATTTGCGCGCCGACAGACAGCCCGAGTTCACGCAGATCGATATCGAAGCGTCGTTCATCGTGCCCGAAGACATCTACTCGCTCACGGAAGGATTGCTCGCGGCGCTGTGGAAGGATGCCGGCCTCGAGATTCCTCCGACGTTCGAGCGCCTCCGTTACGCCGATGTGATGGAGCGGTTTGGAATTGACCGCCCCGACACCCGGTACGCTCTTGAGCTGTTCGACGCCAGCGAGGCCTTTCGCGGGACCGAGTTCGTGGTGACAAACACCGTGCTCGCGGCTGGTGGGCGCGTTCGGGGGCTGAAAGTTCCGGGCGGTGCGGCGCTTTCGCGCAAGCAGCTCGATGAGATCGAAGGCATCGCGAAATTGGCCGGCGCCGGCGGGCTCATCCGACTCAAGCGCGGTGCTGCCGGACTCGAAGGACCAGCGGCGAAGTTCCTCAGCGAGAGCGCTGTGCAGCGACTTGCTATCGGAGAGGGGGAGCTGTGCCTGCTGGTCGCGGGCCCGGAACATGTCACCAACCCGGCGCTGGACCGGGTGCGGCAGGATGTCGCTCAGCGACTCTCGCTGGTGCCGGAGAACAAGCGGTCCTTCCTGTGGGTGACGGATTTTCCGCTATTCGGCCGTGAGCAGGACGGAACGCTCAGCTCGGTGCACCACCCGTTCACTTCGCCACATCCCGACGACCTCCATCTCCTCGATTCGGCGCCCGAGAAAGTTCGCGCGCTCGCGTACGACGTCGTATTGAACGGACTGGAGCTTGGCGGCGGGAGCATTCGTATCAATGACCCTTCGCTTCAGCGGAAGGTGTTGTCGCTGCTCGGAATCGGCGCGGATGATGCGCAGCTTCGCTTCGGCTTCCTGCTCGATGCCTTGAGCGCGGGGGCGCCACCCCACGGAGGCATTGCGTTCGGCTTCGACAGGCTCGCGATGGTACTGGCGGGAGCGACTTCGCTCCGTGACGTGATTGCATTTCCGAAGACTACCGCGGCGGCGGCGCTGTTCGAGGACGCGCCGTCGGCCATTCCACCCGAAGATCTCAGAGACCTTCATCTACAAACCATAGCGAATTGACGTGAGCGAAGAGACAACGATTCAGCGCCTCTCCACTGAAGGGGCGGACATGCTGACGCTGGCCGGCGTCAACGACGAGAACCTTGTCGAGCTGGCGCGTCAGACGGGAGCCAAGATCGCACTCCGCGGAGAGACGCTTGCAGTCAGCGGAAACGCGGAATCAGTCGCGCGAGCCATACCAATCGCCCAGCGCATGATCGACACCGCCAAGCAGCAGATGCCGATGACCGCAGACGATGTGCTCCGCATGAGCATGGAGGGTCCCCGCGATGGCAACGGAAACGGCGTAGACAACGAGACGCGCATCGTTCTTCCCGGTGTCCGGAAGATCATTCAGGCGAAGACCAGCGGACAGGCCGAGTACATGAAGCTGATGGCGGAGAACGACATCGTCGTGGGCATTGGACCCGCCGGCACCGGCAAGACCTACCTCGCGGTCGCGGCCGCGGTCGACGCGCTCGCGCGCAAGCGGGTCCGTCGGATTGTGCTCGCGCGTCCCGCCGTTGAAGCCGGCGAAAGCCTGGGATTTCTTCCCGGAGACATGCAGCAGAAGGTCGATCCGTATCTGCGGCCGCTCTATGATGCGCTCGAGGACATGATGCCCCACGAGCGCGTGCTGAAATCGCTCGAGACGCGCACCATCGAGATCGCACCCCTCGCCTATATGCGCGGACGAACGCTTGCTGACGCATTCGTCATCCTCGACGAGGCACAGAACGCGACGACCGCGCAAATGAAAATGTTCCTGACCAGGCTCGGCGTTAACTCGAAGGCGGTGATCACCGGCGACAAGACGCAGATCGATCTGCCGAAACGGGAAGACTCCGGCCTGGTTCAGATCGAGCGCATTTTGCCGGGAATCGAGGGCATCGGGTTCTACTATCTCACTGATGCCGACGTCGTGCGCCACCGGCTGGTGCGCGAGATCATCAAGGCATACGCAGAAGATTCGGGCGCCTGATCAGACGGGCGCGGGGCTGACTGGATGAAAGAGCTTCCGCGCGGGCTGGCTATAGACATTTCATCGAGCGTGCGACGTCTCAGCGTGTCGCGCGCGCGGATAAAAGAAGCTGCTGTCGCTGCGCTCAAAGCCGAGCGCGCAAAGGACGCTATGCTGTCGATCACATTCGTCGGACGAGCCGCAATGTCTCAGCTGAACCGCCGCTACCTCGGTCACCATGGACCGACCGACGTGATTTCATTCGGCCTCGGCCGGGTCGGGCAACGCGGCGCTATAGTCGGGGATGTCTACATCTGCGCCGCGATCGCCCGTGAAAATGCCAAGAGGCAGGGCATATCCGCTGGACAGGAGCTGCTGCGTCTCGTCGTCCACGGAACGCTTCACGTGCTCGGTCACGATCATCCCACCGGGGCGGGTCGCACGACGTCGCCTATGTGGCTGAGACAGGAGCGGATCCTCGCGCATGTCGTCTAATCGGCTTATGGACGATTTCAACGCCGGGAAACCGGCGGCGCTCGCGCGCGTAGTCAGCATCGTCGAGAACCATCGATACGGGTTCGAGCAGATACTCGGCGATCTGCATCCGCGCACGGGCCGGGCGAAACGCATCGGCCTGACCGGACCGCCGGGCGCGGGGAAGAGCACGATCACCGCGCTCCTGGTGAAGCAGTTTCGCGACGCCGGTCTTACGGTTGGAGTCATCGCTATAGATCCGACTTCTCCCTTCACCGGCGGTGCACTGCTCGGCGATCGCGTTCGAATGGAGGCCGTCGCACTCGATCCTGGAGTGTTCATTCGCTCGATGGCGACCCGGGGCTCGCTCGGCGGCCTTGCCGCGGCCACCCGCGAAGTGGCCGATGTCCTGGATGCGTTCGG
>JADGQU010000294.1 GCA_017881545.1 Gemmatimonadaceae bacterium | reverse complement strand
CGCTTGGTGATAAGCCGCGCTACTCCCGATTCCACCATCCGCAAATGCTCGAGAATTTCTGCTACCGACCATCCTTCCGGGGCCGCTCGGCGGCAAAGACGATCGCCTTCGATCCCCTCGAAGCTCTGAAGGAGCTCTCTGCGTTTCTCTTCCACGAACGTCATGGTTTCAGCGAGCCTGGGGTGTACGGCAGCGAGCATGAGGTGCATCGTTCGTTCCTCCTATCTCTTGAATCTACACGCGGATGGGCATGTGGTGGCGAATCGGGCGCCCTTCTTGCTTTCGGTATATCTTCGGTACATAATTGGTGTCCGCTTCTCGCTGAAAATGACCTTCATCTGCCTCTGGACTCCCTCCGCCGTTTCTCCCTCTCTCGCCATCGGCACGACCGCCGTCACGCCGGAGAACGAGCTCCTTCAGCACATGATTCCTTCGCTGCTCGGAGTGGCTCCGCGCGTGATGCTGGGAGCGAGTGGAATCGTCTGGGCGGATGCGCGTGGGATGAGCGCCGAATCTTTGGCGAAAGATCTTCTTGGCGTCTTTCACGGGAAGGGAGTGAAGAATGTGAGGGCCGCCATCTCCATCGTTCCGGTCTCCGCCGAAGTCGCGGCTCGTCACGGGCATGGCGCTCTCGTCAGGGTCGCGCCGGGGTCGGAGCGCGAGTATCTCGCTCCGTATCCCGTCGGCGTGCTCGAGCCATCGCTCGCTCTGTCGACGATGCTCGATGGGATCGGGGTGGAGTGCTGCGGAGATCTGGCGAGGCTCGATCTCGAGTCGGTCGAAGTTCGTTTCGGCGCCGAGGGCGCGCGCTTGTGGAGATTGTCGAGGGCCGACGACTCGCGCCGCATTTTCGCCAGCATGCCGCGGGCACTGCCGGCCGCGTCTCTCGACTGGGTGGATTACACGCTCAAGGAAGGGGAGCGTCTCGTCTTCATCATCAACGCTCTCGTCGGAAACATCACGACTGAGCTCAAGTCGCGAGGCCAGTGCGCGCGCGAGATGACGATGATCTTCTCGCTCGCCAATCGGGAGACCTTCGAGCATCTGGTGCGCCCGGCCCGATCGACCGCGAGCCACAAGGCGTGGATGCGACTGATACGCACGCACCTGGAAAGAATCACTCTCCCCGACGGTGTCGTCGGAATAACGATTCGCGTGGAATCGGTAACGGGCGAACTGGAGCGCCAGGGAGATATCTTCGATCGCGGATTTGCCACTGCGCGCGCGGCCGAGGAAACGATCGCACAGCTGCTGGATGATCAGGGCGCGGTGGTCGTGACGCCGCGCAATACCCAGCACCCGCTGATTGACCGCCGCACGGAGTGGGTCAGCCAGGAGCCGTCGCAGGCATCAGCGAGAATCCAGCTGAAGGAGCGGGTGGTGAAGGCGACCACGGCTCCCCGTCTCACACTGCAGCTACTTCCCGAGCCTCGGCGAGTGGCTGTAAAAACGAGACGTCGCCGCGATCACGAGCTGCCGGTGGAGTTTCGCGACAAGCAGTGGATGCGGATCACTTCCGCGGCCGGGCCCGATCGCGTCTCGGGGGGACGCTGGAGCGAGCCGTACGCGAGAGAGTATTTCCGGTGCGTTACGGATGATGGGATGATGGTGTGGCTGTACCGGGACGCTCGGTTGGATGAGTGGTACTTGCATGGGTGGTGGGATTAACAACTGCAACTGCAACTGAACGTGATCCGAGATCTCAGAACTCAAGATCTGAGTGCGTAGTCACCGCGCTCTGACCGTATCCGGCGCGTATCCTGTTACAACCGACCGCCTGTGGTATTACGCCACTCAAATCCGTCGCAGAAGCGGTTACCAATCACGGGTATCTTGGGTTTCTCAGATCTCGGATCCCGTTCAGTTGCAGTTCAGATATCGGATCCCGTTCAGTTGCAGTTCAGATATCGGATCCCGTTCAGTTTGCAGTTCACCCTCTCCAACCCCAGCTTTTCTGAAATGAGAATCCCCCGCATTTTGATCCTGTCGCTACTCAGCCTGGCTTTTTTCGCGGCTCCCGCCGAGGCCCGCGTCGTCCGGGTCGAGATCCTCACCCGCGCGGACATCACTGGCACCTTCGGAACGGCCGGCGCCTACGAGCGGATCACGGGACGAGTGTACTTCGCGTTCGACCCGCAGAATCCCGAGAACCGCCGCATCGTCGATCTTGATCTCGCGCCGCGGAATTCGAATGGAGAAGTGGAGGCCGTGAGCGAGTTCGTGATGCTGCGACCGAAGGATCCGGCGCGCTCGGCCGACCTCGCGGTCATCGACATCGTCAACCGCGGCGGCATCACGACCTTCATCTTCAATCTCGGACGCAACGGCGCCGCATCACCGCAATCCGCGGAATTTTACGGCGACGCGCTGCTGATGAAGCGCGGAGTCACGATCGTCGCCCTCGCCTGGCAGTGGGATGTGGCACCGGGAGGAAACGCGCTTCACTTTCAGGCTCCTCCAGTGGGGTCCGCCGAGCGGCCGATCACCGGACTCGTCCGCAGCGACATCACGATCGACAGCGCCACGACTTCGATTCCGCTCGGGCACAGTCTTGCGCCCACGCTCGCGTATCCCGTCGCGGACGAAAACGATCCCTCGAACGTGCTCACCGTGCGCGACGATCCCGTCGGCACGCGGACGGTCGTTCCACGAGGCGAGTGGACCTTCGCGCGCGACAGCAGCGGCACAGCCGTCCCCGATGCGCGATGGGTCTACATGTCGAAGGGATTTGCTCCGGGCAGGATCTACGAAGTCGTGTATCGAGCTAAGGATCCGGTCGTCGTGGGCGCTGGACTCGCCGCGGTGCGCGACATGATGTCGTATCTCAAGTACGATCTGTCGGCGGTGGGGCACGTCAGATACGGAATCGGCTACGGCGTTTCCCAGACGGGGAGATTCATTCGCCACTTCCTCTATCAGGGATTCAACACCGACGAGAGCGGACGCGTCGCCTTCGATGGTTTCTTCGCGCACACCGCCGGTGCGGGGCGTGGAAGCTTCAATCATCGCTTCGCCCAACCGTCGCGCGACGCGCAGCCGTACTCCACGTTCTTCTATCCGACCGACGTTTTTCCATTCACCAGCGTCCCGTCCCACGATTCAGTCACTGGTCGGCGCGCCGGCTATCGCGATGATCTGCGCGGCTCGGGTGCCACCAGGGTTTTCTACGTCGACGGCGGCCACGAATATTGGGGACGCGCCGCATCTCTGAGTCAAACTTCGCCCGATGGAAAACAGGACGTCGGCTTTCTTCCTACCGAGCGTCGCTACGTCATCTCATCTGCGCAGCACTCGAGCCCCGGTGCGTGGCCCGTTTCCGAGAATGCGCGGATCAATGGGACAAGTGCGTATCGCGGAGATCCGCTCGATCAGCGCCTGGCGCTGAGGGCACTCATGTCGACGCTGATCGACTGGGTGAAAAACGGCAAGCAGCCGCCGCCGTCACTCTATCCAACGCTCGCGGCGGGCAATCTGGTGAAGCCCGCAGATCAGCATTTTCCCACGATCCCCAATCTGGGTGCCGCGCGCGTCGCGCACCAACCGTACAGGCTCGACTTCGGGCCGCGTTGGCGGCAGGGGATCATCGACTTCGAGCCACCGAAAGTTGGCGCGCCATACCAGGTCCTCGTTTCGCGCGTCGATTCCATTGGGAACGACCTCGGCGGAATCAGGAGCATCGAGCTGCTCGTGCCGCTCGCCACCTACTATCCCTGGCAGCTCAGAACCGGCATGTCTGCGGCAACGGACCGGCTTCTCAGCTTTCGCGGAACCTTCGTGCCCCTTCCAAGGACCGACGCCGAGCGCAGAAGCGCCGGCGATTCGCGGCCCAGCATCGAGTCGCTTTACAGCAATCGCACGCGGTTCATGCGGCAAGTGGATGCGGGAATCTCATCGCTCATCGCGCGGCGATTCCTGCTGCGCGAGGATTCCGCTGCTGCGCGCAGTCGCATGATAGATGTCTGGGAACGCTACGGAGTACGCGACAGATAAAGCGCTCCGCGTCTGGAAACGCTACGGAGTCCGGGACTTCCATTCGCTTGCGAGCGGCGGATTCGG
>JADGQU010000293.1 GCA_017881545.1 Gemmatimonadaceae bacterium | reverse complement strand
CAGCAGCTGCTGCGGCAGGACTCCCTCGTCTATCCCGGCGCGCAAGGTCTGGTGCTCGTCTCCGATCCACAGCTGGACGTCGCGGGGCAGCGGCTAGGTGACGGCTTCTCTCGACTGGGATACGCGTGGGCGTATCAGTCAGTCGATCTCCTCTCTGACTCGCTCCCGCGGCGCGCCAGGCTTGTCAGCGTGCGCGACGTGCGGACCAGAATTCGCGCTCTGGCGCCGATCTTCGCGCAAGGAAGCATGGTCGAGCCGATGTTTCACGCGGATACACTTTACTGGAAGCTCGAGCTGTATTCGGCGTCGTCCAATTATCCTCTCAGCCAGCGCTATGTCCTCGCGGGAGAGGAGCGCACTTACTTCAGGCCCGCTGGAACCGCGCTCGTGAACGCGCGAACGGCGCGGGTGATGATAGCCGCAGATCCAGCTCTCGATCCGATAACGCAGGCGTGGATGACAGCATTCCCAAACGCCGCCGACTATCGTGCACCCGGAATTGCGCGCGAGCTCACGACGACGCCCTGGTCGCCGGTCGCGACGGAATCGTCGCCGGTGGCGACCGATTCTACATTTAGAGCCTCAGTGACACGTCTCTACAATCGCATGAGGGCAGCGCTCGCCGCCTCCGATCTCAAGGCATTTGGAATCGCATACGACTCCCTCGGCGCCCTCATTTCGCCACGCCATAGATGACCGGGACACGAACCGCTGTAATCGCCGTCGGCGGCAACGCGCTTTCTCCGCCCGGAGAACACTCGACCATCGCGGACCAGTTTCGGCACACGCGCGATAGCCTCGGCCCGATCGTCGATCTCGTGCGTGACGGTTGGCGGGTCGTGGTGGTTCACGGCAATGGGCCGCAGGTTGGAGACGAGCTCGTCAGAAACGAGAAGGCTCGGAGCGAAGTCGCTCCGCTTCCACTCGGCGTCCTCGTCGCCGGCACCGCTGGGTGGATCGGTTACATGCTCCAGCAGTCGCTCGCCAACGCATTGCAGAAGGCCGGAAGCTCGAAGGAGGTCGTGACAGTCCTCACGCAGGTCGAGGTTGCCGCCGACGATCCGGCGCTAAAGGATCCGAAGAAATTCATCGGGCACGGACTCTCGGTCGTGCGCGCCCGTGAGCTTAGGGCACAGGGTGTTCCGGTGAAGAAGGATGCGAAGGGACACTTCCGGCGCGTAGTGGGAAGTCCGTATCCACTGGCGATTCATGAGCTCGCAACGATAAGGACGTTGCTCGAGCGCGAGACTGTCGTGATCGCGTGCGGTGGCGGCGGCGTGCCTATATATCGCCACCCATCACTTGGGCTCGAGGGAGTCGACGCCGTCGTCGACAAGGATCTCGCCGCCGCGGTTCTTGCGAGAGAGCTGGGTGCCGAGCTCTTTCTGATTCTCACCGACGTGGATGCCGTTTATACTGGGTGGGGCACGGAGCAGCAACACGCGATCGGCTCCATGACGGTGAGCGAGGCAGATCGGATGGCGCGCGAAGGAGCGTTCGGTGAAGGCAGCATGGCTCCGAAAGTCGCGGCCGCCGCGGACTACGTGCGTCGAACTCAGGGTCGTGCCATTATTACGGAGTTGAGCAAGGGAAGGGCGGCGGTAGAGGGCAAGGGCGGTACGGAAATCATTCCGTAGCTTTCCAGGTCGGGATCGCCATCGGAAAGTTGGAAAACGGGCAATACATCAAAGTCGATAATCCGCGTGCTCGCACGCGTTCGGAGCCAGGGTGAACATCCACGAGTACCAAGCAAAGGAAATCTTCCGGAAGTACGGCATTCCAATACCGCCGGGCGAGGTTGCGACGACGCCGGAAGAAGCAGAAGCAATCGCCAGGAAATTTGGGTCGACTGTGGTCGTGAAGGCGCAGGTCCACGCGGGCGGTCGTGGAAAGGCGGGCGGTGTAAAGCTCGCGAAGAATCCCGCCGAGGCCGGGAAGGTTGCCGCTCAGATCCTCAAGCTGACCATCAAGGGCCTCCCGGTACAAAAGGTTCTCGTTACACCGGCAGCCGACATCGCGAGCGAGGCCTATGTCGGCATCATCGTCGATCGCGCGTCCAAGCGCGCAGTGTTCATGGCGAGCCCGGCCGGTGGAATAGACATCGAGGAAGTCGCCGCGAAGACGCCCGACAAGATCCTCCGCCACGCTATCGATCCGCGCTACGGCTTGCAGATGTTCGAGGCGATGCAGCTCGCGTTTTTCCTCTATTCAGATATGAAGCAGGTCCGACCGGCCGCGAAGATCTTGCTCCAGCTCTACAAGGCGTTCTCCGAGAATGGTGGGTCGCTCGCCGAGATCAATCCGCTGGTTACGACACCTGCCGGAGATGTTGTGGCGCTGGACGCGAAGATGGTGATCGACGACAACGAGCTTGACCGCCGGCCGGACATCGCCGCGATGCGTGACGAATCCGCTGAGAACCCGAGCGAGGTCGAGGCGAGAAAGGCCAACCTCACCTTCATCAAGCTCGAGGGCAACGTCGGCTGCGTCGTCAACGGAGCGGGCCTCGCGATGGCAACAATGGATCTGGTCAAATACTATGGTGGCGAGCCGGCCAACTTTCTCGATATTGGCGGCTCGTCGAACCCCGAGAAGGTGGTCGCCGCGCTCCGCATCATCACCAGCGACCCGAGCGTCAAGGCAATCCTCTTCAACATTTTCGGGGGCATCACGCGCACCGACGATGTCGCGAATGGAATCGTGACCGCAATCAAACAGAGTCCCCTCAAGGTTCCGCTCGTGATCCGGCTCACCGGCACCAACGAGGAAATCGCGCTCAAGATCCTGAAGGAGAACGGGCTCTCCGCGATGACCGACATGGACGAAGCGGTGAAGAAGGCGGTAGCTCTCGCCACGGGAGGCAAGGCCGCGTGAGCACCTTCATCGACAAGAGCACCCGGTTGCTCGTTCAGGGAATTACCGGCCGTGATGGCGGGTTCCACACGAAGCAGATGATCGAGTACGGTACCCAGGTCGTCGGCGGAGTCACGCCAGGTAAGGGCGGGCAGAAGTTCGACGACAAGGTCCCAATCTTCAACACGGTCGCAGAGGCTGTGAAGCAGACCGGAGCGAACGCGACGGTTATCTATGTCCCGCCGCCGTTCGCGGCAGACGCAATGATGGAAGCCGCCGACGCGGGAATCCCGTTCATCGTCTGTATTACCGAGGGCGTTCCTGTTCTCGACATGACCAGGGTCTATCCCTATGTGAAGGAGCGAGGCTCGCGTCTCCTCGGGCCGAATTGCCCGGGCCTGATCTCGCCCGGCCAGTCGAAGGTCGGAATCATTCCAGGCAGGATCTGCATTCCTGGCAATGTCGGCCTGGTGAGTCGCTCGGGAACGCTCACCTACGAGGTCGTCTACCAGATGACGCGCGCCAAGATCGGTCAGACGACGTGCGTCGGGATCGGGGGCGATCCGATCAATGGTACCAACTTCATCGACTGTCTCGATGCGTTCGAGAAGGACCCCGCGACCACGGCGGTGGTAATGATCGGCGAGATCGGCGGCACCGATGAACAGGAAGCGGCGCGCTTCGTCCGCGAAAAGATGAAGAAGCCCGTGGTTGGCTTCATCGCTGGACAAACGGCACCACCGGGTCGCCGCATGGGACACGCGGGAGCGATCATCTCCGGCTCCGCCGGCACTGCCGCTGAAAAGATGCAGGCTTTCGAGGAGAACGGTGTGGGCGTTGCCAAGCGTCCCATCGACGTCGTGGATTTACTCAAACGCGCTATGCGCTAGGACAGAACAAATAAATGGCGGGCACTAGAACTCTCACCATCGTCAAGCCCGACGCTTTCAATTCCGGAAGGGCGGGGCTGATCATCGCGCACCTCGAGAAGGCGGGCTTCAAGATCATCGCCTCGCGGGTGATGCGGCTCACCGAAGCTCAAGCGGGCGCTTTCTATGAGGTCCATCGTGAGCGCCCATTCTTCGCGCCGCTCGTCCGCTTCATGACCTCAGATAAGTGCATGCCGCTGGTGCTCCAGCGCGCCGACGCGGTAGCCGCGCTCCGCAAGACAATTGGAGCAACCGACCCCGCTGAGGCCGAAGCGGGA
>JADGQU010000292.1 GCA_017881545.1 Gemmatimonadaceae bacterium | reverse complement strand
AATGTCGGCCTAACGCCAGCTTCTGCCGCGAGCGCCACATCATTGCTGGCGCAGCGAACTTCCGCAACTGCGTGCGGTTCATCTGCTGGCGGCGTCGAGCTTCTCGAGCATGATGGACATCTCGGCATTGGACATGAACGTTCGCCACAGCAATCCCGTGCGATAGTTCTCGACCATCGCCACGATCGGCGCCTGGTTGAGCCCCATGTAGATCGGCGACACCCAGTTTGAGCCCGGATTGTACGCGTCGCGCGGCCCGTAGATGTCCCACAGCTCGACGCCGAGGTCGCGGTAGTAGTGCTTAAACGCGGCCATTGATTCCTTGGGCGTGTACGGGAAGGACGCAAGCGCTCCCGTCGGCGTGAGCGTCCCCGTGTCGTGTGCGTCGTCCGGCGCGTGGGGCACATAGTCCGACGGGCCGTCGCTCGCGGTGAGCCCCCACGCGTCCGCGCCGTAGCCGAGCTGGTGCTTCGGGTTGGAGATGCAGTACGCGCGGTTGATCAGCGCCATGTTGCGGAAATTCTGGAAGTACGATGACGTGAACTTGTCGTGCAGTTGGCGCGGATCGACGCCGATGTACGAGTAGTGCGCGAAGAACAGAGGCCCGCCCGTCCCGACGCCGACGTCGAGCGGAATGCCGAAATAGCTCTTGCCATTGCCGTAATGGTTCCCGTCCGTGCTCCCCGACCATCCTTCACGATACGACTGCGCGCTCGGCGCCTGGCTCGCCCACCCCGAGTAGTACGTGCTCGCGGGGACGCCGTGCGTCGGCGACGCGATGGCAAGCAGGTAGACGACATGCACTTCGTTGAAGCCGATCAGCGGGTGATGGATCTGGAATCCCCACTTCGGCGACCAGTGCCAGTAGATGAATGCCTGTTGCTGCGTCGCGTCGCGGTACCAGTCCCACTCGACGGATTCCCACAGACGAGTGATGCGGTCGTAGAGCGAGCGCTCGGCGGGGCTCGTACCATTGAAGTACTGCCGCGCGGTGAGCAGCCCCTGCATCAGGAACGCGGTCTCCACGAGATCGCCACCATCGTCGAGCATGCCGAAGACGGCCATCGTGTGACCTGTCGCGCCGTTCATGTAGTGCGACCACGCGCCGTGGTACCGGTCGGCTGCCCCAAGGAAGTTCACGATCTTCGTGAGACGCTCGAGACCTTGCACCCGTGTGATGAAGCCGCGATCGACGCCTGCAAGCAACGCCATAATCCCGAATCCGCTCGCGCCCGTTGCGACGATGCGGTCGTCGCCTGGGATGTTCTCGTGTGCCATACCGGAGCTCGAATCGGCGCCCTCCCAGTAATAATGGAAGGCGGCTTCCTGAAGCATCGTGAGCAACTCGTCGTCGCTCATCGCGCGCGTGGACGCTGTCGCGGGCGACGACGGCGCGGATGTGCGGTTGCTCCAGTCGGCGGCGGCGACGCGATAGCTGGCGGTCGCTCCCGTGCGTCCCAGCCAATCCACGAAGCGATGCACGCCCGGCACCTGGATCCCGATGGGGAGGTACGCGCCGCCGTCCTGCGACCGGTAGATGACGTAGTGTGCCGCGGGCTCCACGTGTCCGGCGTCCGCCCCCCATTCCAGCACCACGTGGCGTTCATATCCCTTTGCCGTCACGCGCACGGGGGGCGGCACGAGCGATTTCGCCGCCGACGACGGCTCGTCGCCAACGTGCACCTGGTCCACGAGCAATGTGTGCTCGGCGCCGTCGGCGCGACCCTGGAGGAACACGACGCTCTGGAGCTGCTCCAGGATGAATGGATAGACGGACGCGCTGTGCAGTGGTGCCATTGGGACGCGAACCTCAACCCACGTGTCCGCCGGCAGATCGCCGATGAAGCGGCCGAGTGGCTCGGGCGCGGTGAAGCTGCCCGGGAAGGTCGCGACCTGAAGTCCCTCGCGCGCCTGCGACAGCATGAGGTTGGGCAGGTCGCCCGCGGAGATCGCCGTTGACGAATAGATCCAGAAGTAGAGCGTGCGCCCCGTCAGTCCTGGGGAGCGATTCCGAAAATTGTTGAGGTGCACTTCGGCATCCCAGCCGCCACCGGGCATCGACTGCCAGTGGATGCGCAGCGCGTTAGGCGGTGAGAGGGAGTGGACACTGTCGACGGGCAACCGCCCGCTCTTCCCTTCGAGGCTGCTCGGCGCGGTGGCCTGCGCGAAGCTGTAGTAGTAGAAGTCGCGCTCGAGGCTGTTGTCGAAGACCGAATGGCGGTAGTACTCGGTCTGTGCCTGGGCAGCGGTCGCCAGCAGCAGGGCGAGCGCAGGGAGCGTGAGCGTGCGATGTGGCATGGTCGGGGAAGTGTACGCCTCTCGGTGGTGATTCGCGACGCGGTAGAGTCGACGTTGATGGAATACCCAAGCGGTCGCATGACGTGAGAGGATCGATTAACTCAGCCTTCCAGCGCCTCGACGCGAACGGCCGTCCCGTAACACAATACCTCCGTCACGCCTTTCATCAACTCGTTCGCGTCATATCGGATGCCGATCACCGCATCGGCGCCCGCCATATGCGCTTGGACCAACATCGTGTCGAAAGCCTGCTTGCGGGTTCGTTCAGCGAGTTCCGTAAAGAGCGAGATATTGCCACCAAGCAGCGTCTGAAAGGTGGCGCCGACGGTCCCGAAAACAGATCGGGACCGCACGACAACACCACGTACCACGCCCAGATTGTCCACAATTCGGAATCCAGGCACGTCGAAGCCGGTCGTTGTCATGTTGTACGGAATGTCCGCTACCTGCGAATGGATGATGGAAGGCATGGGTCACGTTACTGGTGAGTGGTCAGGTGTCTTAGCAACGTCAGCAATGTCGGCCTAACGCCTTAGTTCAGCTGCAAGCACGCTATCACAATTGCGGCGAAGCCGCATCCGAAAAGTGCTCGTCAGCTGCAACGTTCGTTAGACCGCAGCCGCGCGGACCATAGTCTGCCCGCGAGGTGGCCAAGACTGCCAAAGTATTCGCTTTGGGCCGCCAGTATCCAGCAGGCGGGCCCGATCGCGACTCAGAAACTGTCCACCCTCACTCAAGTGACCAGCGCGAGTGATGTCGCCGAACGACCAGTGTACGCCCGTTTTGCCAAAGAGCGGAATGCGGAGCTCCTCGCGGAAGCGGCCCGCGACCACGTCGCCGAGTAATTGCTCGAACTGTTCTGCCTCCCGTTCGGCCGTGGCAGCGCACGCATCACATCCGCAGTTGGGCAACTCCATCGCCGACCACTTCCCGTAACGGACTACTAGACTCGGGAAGGCGGTAAACGCTACTGCGACCGGCGCGGCCTCGGTGGCAATTGGCGTTACTGTTACCGGAGGGCGTGCTTGCTCGAACGGCGTCATGTTCGGCATTAGAGCGAATGCTTCGGTCCGGATCACATCGTACTCCAGGGTAAGGCGGTCCAAGAGTGCGAGTGCGAACGTGTGAAGCGGGAGGAATCGCTCGGGATTTGTAACTCGGGAGTACGCTTCCGGGTCGGGACGGGGACCGGGACCGAACGATACGGTTGGCTCTCTCATATAGTCGGTTTGCGGTCTAACGCCTTAGTTCAGCTGCAAGCACGCTACCACCATTGCGGCGAAGCCGCATCCGAAAAGTGCTTGGCAGCTGCAACGTTCGTTAGGCCGCGCGCCGTGATCATTGACATGGCTATGTCGGAGTTAGGCCGCGATCAATTCCTAGCCCAACTGCCAAACCGAACGCAGCACTGAGTCCGGCCCAACCGAGAAGCGCGTCTCGTGACCAAGCCCGCGGCGGGCCAGAATCAGCAATGACAATCGCGCCCATGAAGCACGTTGCCGCTATGATCCCCAAGACGTATCGAAGCGGCCGAGACCGACTCACTGGCCAGAGCAGCCCGAGGAGGCCTCCGGCCACAGCGAAGCCCACTATGTACCATGCTAACGGCTGTGCGACGCCACTAAAGCTGACGGTGTTCGAATTCGCTACAGCGACACCAGCGCGAATCAGCGCGATGACGACGAAGGCTAGTGCGAGTGCGAGTCCGCATAGGGAACCTGCGGCCAGTCTTTTCAGGTGCTTCATTCGGTCGGCCTAACGC
>JADGQU010000055.1 GCA_017881545.1 Gemmatimonadaceae bacterium | reverse complement strand
CGACAACAACGGCGCGTACTTCGGTGGAACCGCCACCAGCCTTGCCCCTCTTCAGGGCTTCAGCCCGTCGCAGAACGTCACTGTCGTAATCGTGAACGTTGCCGGCCCGCCGCAGTCATGGAGCGGAACCGCAACGCATTCGCAGTCAGCGAAAGTTTGCGACATGACCAACGGCGTGATCACCTGCGTCTAAGCTTCATTGAACGGAAAAGGGGGAGCGGCTCTGCCGCTCCCCCTTTTTCTTTTGCGCGAGTGGGCACCGCGCTCTCGGTGTTGCGAACACCGGCGGAGATTTGACTTCGCGCGTTCACGAGCAATGATGCAAATCGTGACGAAGGCGCCATCGTCCGAACATGCCGACGGCTCGAATTGCCGGATACACGCTGATCGAGATGATTGTCGCCGTCCTTCTCTTCACGGTCGGCGGACTGGCCCTTGTTGCGACCAGCGCGCTCCTCGGCCGGGAGATGAACACCAACGCGGTTCGAGAGCGGGCAGGAAGGATGGCCGCGAGCAGGCTCGAGATTCTCAGGGCCGGTTGTCAGACAGCGGCAAGCGGGCACGAGACGATCCAGCAGATCGAATCCGAGTGGTCCGTGGCATTCCTCGATTCAACGCGCCTGAGCGTCGTCGAGTCGGTCAGCTCTCCGGCGGCTGAGCGCCGACGAACAGATCTTCTTCGTGCGGTGCTTCCGTGCCCGCGGTGACACACCGCGAGAGTGCAACCCCCACAACGAAGGACCACGTCCAGCCGGGATTCACGTTGATCGAGTTGGCGGTGGTGCTCGTCATTCTCGGAGTCGTGGGAAGTGCGATCGGGGTGACGCTGCTGCGGCAACAACGATTCTATCGCGGAGCGACTGAGCTTCTCTCCGCGCGCGAAGGAGTACGCGACGCGATTGATCTCCTTTCGACGGACATCCGCGGCATGTCCACCGCCGATACGGCCCGATTGCTCGCCGACTCCGCACTCGAGATCTTCGCGAGCATTGGCAGCTCGGTGGTTTGTCAGATCGCCGGCCCGGAGATCGGATTGCCAGGAATGGTCCCTACGCCGGGAAACACGTTGACGGCTTTCTCAACGGAACCGGACACGGGCGACCTCGTCCTCTTCTACCGGGATTCGATCGAGGCCGGCAGCCAGTGGGAACGACATCGAATAGCGGGCTTCAGCTCCCGCTCGCTCGCTGCAACATGTCCCGCATCGACTGGATTCACGCGCGCTGTGGATTTGTCCGCGGGAGTAAGGGGATTCCTTGTTACGCTTACGACTCCCCTCAGCAGCCATGTCGCTCTCGGCGCACCGGCGCGATTCATCCGACGCGGCAGGTACAGTCTGTACCGTGCCGGTGACGGCGACTCGTATTTGGGATATCGTCGGTGCAACGCGATGGGACCATCGGACTGTGGCGCGATCCAGCCATTGAGCGGGCCGTACCGCCCGTACAGCCGAAGCGCGGGCTCAACGGGGTTGCTCTTCGAATACTACGACGCGCTCGGCGCGCGTCTCGGAACCGGCTCGTCTCCGCTCGCGCTGGCGCGAGTGGACATCACCGCCCGAGCCGAAAGCCGGCAGCGACTGAGCATCGAAGGTCGGGAGTCGACGCCATCTGATGCGGCGATGATGGCGGTGGCAGTTCGGAATCGGTCGCCGTGAGCGGCGAAATCAGAGGCGACACAACTCTCCTGTCGCAACGCGTTGAGCCCGCACAGCGAAGAGGATTCGCGCTCGCTGCCGCGCTATTCACGCTGCTTCTCATTTCGGCGCTGGTGACCGGGGTCTTCTTCGCGGTAACAGAAGAGACGTGGGCGAGCTCCGCTACTGCTGAGCGTCAGCGCGCACTTTCGGCGGCGGAGTCTGCTGTCGAGATGACTATCGCGGACTGGAACGCGGAGTGGTTTGACTCAATCGGCGCCAGCGTGACGAGATCCGCTACGATCGAGGAGGTGGGAGCGCCTGTCGCGATCTACGTTACTCGCCTCGATTCCACTCTGTACTGGATTGTCGGTGTGGCAACCGCTCAGTCTCGCGGCCTGGGCGTTTCGTGCCGCATCGGCGTTGCCGTAAGAGCGGTAAACAATTCCGATCATTCGATAACTATCGACCGAATTTCAGAGCGATCGTGGTCGGAGCTTTTCTGAACGGCGGGAGCCCACCGTTACTTTCCCGGCAAGTGAATCGTGTCTAAGGTCGGACGCCTGGAGACGGACCGGATGGGCAGCACTTCCACGCGGTTGGTCTCCATGCAAGTGCAGGCAAACAGGGTCTTTGGGATCGCACGCTTCAAGAAGGTAACGAAGTAGCGCGAACGCTCGAAATTCCCTCTTTTTTTTCATTCACCCAGGGCCGCGATGGCGTGGTTTGGCCGCAAGAAGACTACCGTAGGGCTCGATATCGGATCCGGCCTGGTCAAGGTCGCCGTCATCGATCACTCGAAGTCAACACCTGAGCTTGTCAAGGTTGCTATCACTCCGCTTCCCGATGATGCCATCGTGGAAGGCGAGGTGATGGATCCGCATCTCGTCTCAGATGTCATCCGCACAACTATTGAATCGGTGAATGCGAACACGAAGGCAGTGGTCGCCGCCGTCGGCGGACGCGATGTCATCATCAAACGGATCAAGACAGAGCGGGTGAAGGAAGCTCAGGCCCGCGAGCTCATGCGCTGGGAAGCGGAGCAGCACGTCCCGGACGTGGACTCGGTCGAGCTCGACTTCCAGATTCTGGACAGCGATGGCGATGGCAGGGACGAAATGAGCGTTCTTCTCGTCGCAGCAAAGCGTGACCTCGTTGAAGCCAAGCTCCGCATCCTCGCCGAGGCCGGCATTACGCCGAGCTCGATGGACGTGGACGCATTCGCGCTACACAACGCCTTCGAGCTCAACTATCCGGACGCGATGACTGGCGCCGTAGGGCTCGTGAACATCGGGCACGAAGTGACCAACATCAACATTCTGGACGACGGCGTTCCGATTCTGACCCGCGACCTTCCCATTGGCACCCGCCGCATTCGCGAAGATCTCCAGCGCGAGCACGGACTTTCGGCCGCCGACGCGGAAGCCCTGATCAGAGGGTACGACCGTTCCGCCCAGCTCGATTCGGTGATTCTACAGCGCACCGAAGAAATTGCTACCGGCCTCGAGCGCGCGATCGCGTTCCTGTCCACGTCGCTCAAGGGCGACGGACAGATGAAGGCCGTTTATACCTGCGGCGGTGGGTCACGCACGCCAGGACTGACCGAATCACTTGGGCAACGCCTGAAGAAGCCGGTCGAGCTCGCCAACCCACTCTCCATGATGTCGGTGAGGGAAGGCGCATTGGAGTCGCTGGTGACCGACGAGGTCGCACCACTCCTGATGCTCGCGATCGGTCTTGCCCTTCGTAAGAACTGACCCCGGAGCACTGACAACATGATCGAGATCAATCTCCTCCCCGGGGACGGCAAAAAGAAACGTCGGCCGAACAGCACCAAAGGTCTGAAGTTCGAAATCCGACCCGCGGACTGGTTCGCCGGATTCTCCGACAAGATCACCGACAAGTACATGTTGGGCGCAATTGCGTCTGCGGCCGTATGCGGAGCGCTGATCGCCTTCATGTTCATCCACCAGGCCGCAAAGGCAAGCGAGATGGAAGAGCGCGAAACGAAGGCCCTCAAGGATTCGACGCAGTTCAGCGCCGTGCTCGTGGCGAAGTCCAAGGCGGAAGCGGCGCGCGATTCACTGTATCAGCAGATCGCGATCATCAAGTCGATCGACGATTCCCGCTACCAATGGTCGCATCTCATGTACGAGATCAGCAACGCGCTGCCTCAGTACACGTGGCTGACCGAGATCACGCAGACGAGTGCACCGCGAAGCGTCGCCGCCATTGACACAACGAAGAGAGCCGCCCCGCCGGTCGACAGCACGCAGTCGCTGCAGAAGCGCACGGACGAAAGAAATCGCGTGCGGAAGGCGCGAGCCGATTCGGTGCTCAATTCGGCGAAGGACGTCAAGTTCAGGATCGTCGGCCACACGGTGGACATTCAGGCGCTCACGCGGTTCATGAAGTCGCTCGAGGCCTCGCCATTCATCCAGAACGTGCAGCTAAGCCGCTCCGATCTGGTGCAGGCCGAAGGAAAGGAAGTCACGGAGTTCACTCTCGAGGCGGAGACGCAATCTCCACCCGCCTTCGCGATCAAGACGGTTCCACTCGTAGTATCGGCGGTGCACTAACATGGCAATTCTCGCCAACATGACCAAGCGCGAGCAGTCGATGGCCGGCATAGGTGTGGCCGCCGTGCTGCTGCTCGCCGCGTACTGGTACTTCCTGTACAAGCCGAAGGCCGTGGAGCTGAGCGCCATTCAGGTCCACGTCGATTCGCTCGACAAGAAAAACCAGCAGGCCAGAGCCGACATCGCGTCGGGCAGTCTTCAGAAGCTTCGCGCGCAGTCGACTGAATACGAGCAGAGCCTCAAAGTGATGCGACAGCTCGTGCCCAGAAGTAATGAAGTGCCCGCACTGCTCGAGGACATTTCGACTGCGGCGCGTCGCGTCGGACTGGATCTGGCCACCGTGGAGCCGATGCCGGTTCTGCCTGGCGAGCAGTTCGATACGTACCGGTACAAGCTCGCCGTGATCGGCGGATATCACCCCGTTGGTCAGTTCCTGAGCAACGTCGGCTCGCTCAACCGCATCATCGCTCCGGTCACGATGACGATCAAGCTGCACCCTATCGCTGACAAGACGAAGGCCCGCGTCAGAAAAGGTGAGTCGCTCGTCGACACCGAGTTTCAGGTGCAGACCTATGTTGCTCGCACGACGCCGTATGTACCGTCCACGTCGGTGAAATAACAATGAAGCGCTCAATCTCATTCGCGATGGTTTTCGTGGCGGCACTGGCGTCTGGCGCTTCAGCACAGGCGCGCGCCCAGGCCGCGCCGAGGCCGAATGCGAGCACGACTGCCAAGCCGACTAATGCCAAACCGGCCCAGCCGCCCCCGGTGGATACAAAGAAGCCGGCCGCCGCAACGGCGCTGCCTCCCGCCGTCGACACCGCGCCCCGGGTGTTGATCAACCGCGAGGTTTTCGCGTATGACGGCGACGGCAGACGCGATCCTTTTGTGTCGCTTCTGACGACGTCCGACCTCAGGCCCCTCCTGACCGACCTGAAACTGGTCGCAGTGGCGTTCGACCCGCGCGGGCAAAACTCTGTTGCGGTTTTGCGTGATATCACGTCTAAAGACCAGTACAGAGTAAGAGTTGGCCAGGCGATCGGCAGAATGCGGGTCGCGGCCATTCAGGAGAAAGCTGTGATTTTCACGATTGAAGAGTTCGGCTACAGCCGTCAGGAAATCCTGCCGATCATCGCCGATTCTACCAAAACGAGGCCCCGTCCATGAGCTTTCTCAAAGCGCTGCCAGCCGCGGCGCTCCTGTTCCTGCCCTCGTCGGCAGCGACCGTTCACTCACTCAGTGTAGTCCCGTCATCCGGGAAGACTGAAGTGGTGATCGGCGTCAGCGCCGCCGTAGATGTGCAGGACTTCACGCTCGACGCGCCGGCCCGTGTGGTAGTCGATCTGAAAGGAGCCACTCTGGACATGTCGCGCGCCACCTACGACAAGGTTGCTCGCGGCGGCATCACCAACATTCGCTACTCCCAGTTTCGTCCGAACGTGGTTCGCGTCGTCATCGAGATGGATGCGAAGCACCCGTACGAAGTGAAACACAACGACGGCGAAGTTCGCGTCGCGGTCACCGGCGGCAAGACGGACGACTACTCCTCATGGTCGTCGAGCAAGAAGGCGGACTACGTTGCTGCTCCGAAGGCGCCATCGACGCGTCCCGTCAGCACGCGCACCGTCAGCACGCGCGCCGTCGCCCAGACAACCGAGATGAGCCCGGCTCAAGCGTCGTTCCAGAACACGCCAAAGGTCGTCTCTCAGGTCGAGTCGACCACTTCGCAGGTTGATGCACCCGACTATGCGACCCCAGCGCCCGCCCAGCCGGTTCAGGCAAGACTAGGGTCGACGTACGACAAGCCGGTCGCGCTCTTCTCGAAGGCGCAGCAGTCGCAGCAGGCACCCATCACCGTAACGTTCCAGGACACCGACATTCGCGATGTCATCGCGTCGTTCGCGGCGTTCTCGGGACGCACGATCGTCGTCGGCAAGGATGTCCAGGGTACCGTCACGGCTGAAATCCGCAATCAACCCTGGGATGTCGCGCTGCGCGCGATCCTGCAGGGTCAGGGCCTCGCCGCGTCGGAAGATGCTCTCTCGGGCATCATCACCGTCGACAGCTATGCCAACATCCTGAACCGCCAGGCTTCCGAGCCGCTCCAGACGCAGCTCATATCGATCAACTATGCGCGCGCTTCGGCGCTCGTACCGACAATTCAGTCGCTTCTACAGAAGGACTGCCCGCAGCTCCCATCGACCGCGAACGCCCCCGCCAACGCGGCGTTTGGCTGCGCGAGTCGCGGGCTGGTCGCGGCGGACAGCACCACCAACACGCTCATCATAACTGAGACGGCTACGCGCCTCGCCGATATCCTGGGGTACGTGCGCAACCTCGACGTTCGCACTCCGCAGGTCGGCATCAAGGCGAAGATCATCTTCGTCAACAGAACCAACATCGAAGACATCGGGCTCTCGTACGATCTCGGCACGGGCACGGATCAGTTCTTCAGCCAGCTCGTGAAGCGCACCGATCCGGCGTCGCTGAAGCCAATCGACACCAACGGCGACGGAGTACCCGACGCCCTCGGAGGCGGCACGCCTTTCAACGGCGACAGGATCCTGCTCGGCGGCAACGCGCTGTCGGCGATCGCGAACGCCAACGCCAGAGTTGTCAACCCGGCCCTCAGCGTCGTGTTCTCGACCGCACTCGGCAAGTTCCAGCTGACGAGCTTCCTCGACGCGCTCCAGGAAGTCCGGCTTGCCGACTTGCAGGCGGAGCCGAGCATTGTCACGCTCGACAATCGTCAGGCATCGATCCAGGTCGGTCAGGAAATCCCGATCCGGGTGCTCGACGCGAACACCGCCAACGTGAGCGGCGCGACCGCGGCTACACAGCCGCGTGCGACTGTGCAGATGAAGCAGGTCGGTATCATTCTGACCGTCACTCCGCACATCACGAACAACCGCCAGATCCTTCTCCTTCTGCACGCCGAGAACTCGGATGCGCAGTTGGCGTCTTCCGACGTCGGATTCATCTTCGGCAAGCAGTCGGGCGACACTCAGCTTCTGGTCGGAGATGGCGAGACCGCGGTCATAGGCGGACTCACCGTCACGCAGACCACGCAATCCAAGTCGGGAATTCCGCTGCTCGTCGATCTGCCGATCATCGGCAGGTTGTTCGGCGAGACGCGTACCGACGACGAAAAGCGTGACCTCCTCATCCTCGTTACACCACACATCATCGACGACGGCGCGCCGATACCCGGCGCCTCGACGAATCCGATCCCACCAGCCACCCGCTAAAGGTGACTCGAATGTTCATAGATCTCACTCGCGCCGCTCAACGCGGCATCGTAATGACCGTTGTCGCCGGATCCCTGTTTGGGGTCGCGGCGTGCAACGACTCGACCTCGACGGATGCGACGAGAGATCGCAACGCGCCGACGGTTTCGCTGACCCAGGTTGGCGGACAGGCTGACACGGTCATTGCCTTCACGACCGGCGCCAAGGACAACATCGGGCTCAAGACGATTCACGTGCACGTCGTCGGTGCCGTCGGATTCACCTTCGACACGACCTTTACGAGCGCGGTGACAGATATCGCGATTCCGTTCCAGCTGTTCGCGTCGAGGGCAGTTCCGCCAGGCACGCCCGCGCTCATAACCGCCTTCGCAGTAGACGGGGCCGGTAACGTATCGGCCACCGATTCGCTACGGCTGGCTACGGGCAATCTTCCGCCACCGGACGTGAGAGTTGTGAGCCCGACCTCGGGAAGCTCCGCGGTCGTGGGCAAGTCGATCGTGGTCACGATCAGCGGCAAGACAGCCGTCAAGATTATGTCCCTCGGACTGAACACCACAGGTCCGCTCGTTCGCGCCGATTCCATCCTGTTCTCGAGTCCGCTGCGCGACTCGGTTACGATGCAGGATACCCTCACGATTCCGTCGACAGCGGCACCCGGAACGTTGACCATAACGCCGTTCCTTCGCGACTCTCTGGGACAACGCGCGGTGGGCCCGAGTATCACCCTGACGGTACAAACCGTCTCGCAGGTGAACTCGATCCCCGTCGTCAACCAGTTCTGCGTCGGCAACACGGCGTTCGACAACAAATGCGGTCACAGCTCCCGCCTCGAAGTCACCGACAGCGTGCACGTCGAAGCTGATGACCCAAGTGGGATCATCGGGCTTGGCTTCGAGGTGAGAAGTCTCATTGGTGGCCCAATCGACGACTCGTCGACGTTCGTATCGAACGGCCAGCTGACGTTCCAGCCGCACACGTTCCAGATGCACCTGCCGTACGTGAACTTCCCGACAATCGCGTTCATACAGATGTTCGCCCGCAACTCCAATGGAGTGAAGGCATACGCGAAGCTGTCGAACGGCTTGGATCGCATCGATACAGTTACGGTCGTGGCGGGAGTCACGCGCGGGCTTCCGTTCGGCGGACAGGTAGCGGATGCGTACTACCACGCGAGCAAGGATAGGCTCTACCTCACGAATATTCTTCTCAATCGCGTAGAGGTGTTCAACCTCGCGGATTCGTCCTTCAAGGCGCCGGTGCTCGTCGGCTCGCGCCCGTGGGGCATCACGGCCTGGCCGCGCGACCGCAACGGAGCCGTGGGCGACACTCTGCTTGTGGCGAATTCCGGCGGCACTGACATCAGCTACGTGGACCTGAACGTGGGCACTTCCGGCAGCGAAGTTTCCCGATACGCTTTACCCAACATCATCGTCTTCTCGGTCACCAGCGTGACTTCGACGACAGCGCCAAACGGTCCGCCGATCACACAACGCACGGCTTACGACTTCAGCGACCGTCCGCAATATCTGGCGGCGACATGCATCACGGCTGGCACCGCGTGCACGCAGACCGTGCTGACCTACTCGACTACGCCAACGCCCGGACAGTCTACGCCGTTCGCGAATAACAATGGTACTCTCAGGTGGGAGAACCTGACGCTGGGCACTTCGCACTTCTTCTTCGAGCAGTCGATGGGCCAGACCTCCGGCCGCGGAGACACGCTCGAGGTCATCCGCTACGATGCCAACACGCGTGCCGCAACGACGCTGGTTCCATTCAAGCAAAGGATCGGATCGGGTGCGGACACGGGCTTCTTCTCCATCGTGTTCCAGATCGACAAAATCGCTTTCCGCGACACGACGTTTGCCAGAAACTCGGCGAACTTCCGGCGGGCGGTATATGGTGAGGGCGGCAGCGCACTTGGCAGTCGCGCCTTGACCTACGACGCGACGCTCGGTTTTGAGACCACAGCCCCCGCTGTCACCGGGGTCCTGGTCCCGCTACCGGTACCCGTCATCGACCTCGGGGTATCGCAACCGCAGGACGTAAGCGACTGGACGGCGAACAGCTTTGCCCAGGTGAAGGGCGTCGGAATTAATTTTGACGGCTCACTGGCGGGAATTCGCGGTGACTCGACCTACATAATCAATCCCGCGCTCAGGCTGCAGGGTGTGCTTGGCACGACCGCGAGCAACGCGGGTCTCGATTTCCATCCGCTTAACACGGGTCCGAATTCGTTTCCTCTGAATACACGCCTCGCTTTTGCGGCGTCGGCCGAGCCCTTGATCGAGATCTTCGACACACATTGCTATCAGCGAATCGGCTCGATTCCGATCCGCGATCCGATCATAGGTCCGCTCACAGCGGCATTCCGCCAGAGCACGGGCCAGCTCGTTCTGGTAGGTGCAACAGCGCGAGGTGTCGTCATTGCGCAGCTACCGAACACGTTCACGACCACCTGCCCGTAACGGCGGCAGGGAAGGCAGGCAAAGGAGTACTGCGAGCCCGGTGGCAATGCTGCCGGGCTCGCTTCTTTTGCACTGTACGAGGCTACACGTATGACTGGGTGGTTTCACGCTCTTCCCCGCGCTGAATATCACATTTATTCGAGCAACTCGCGGGGCAGTATCGAGTAGGGTGGGACGCACTTTTCGGGGGCCCATTTCCCAGAGGGTCCAAGTGCGCAAGTCTTTGAGAATCCACAACTTAAGCTCAGCAGTAGCCGGCACCAACATTACAAACGGTTACCCCCCCGAGCCTGGCCTAGTCCATTGAGTGTTATGACCAAACACATGAGCTTCCATTCGGGCGCCCAGAAGCGCCGTGCATCGTGCTCCACCGCCCCCAGAATGGGCGGGACTCGCGGCTTTACGCTATTCGAGCTGCTGGTCACGATGGCCATCATCAGCATCCTCGCGACGATCATGCTGCCCAAGATCAACCTCCACCAATTCCGCATCGACGCGGGCGTGCGCCAGGTTCAAGGCGCGCTCATGCAGGGCGAGCGGTATGCGGTGCAGCGTCAGCACGACATGGTCGTGAGCTTCGACGTCGCGGGCCAGCGCGTGTTGGTCATCGACGACCAGAACAACAACGGCGCGAAGGATCCGACCGAGAAGCAGCTCGTCCGCCCGCTGGAAGACTTTGTTCGCTTCCTGGCGCCGCCCGCGGCGATCAATGGCGGCACTGTCGCCGCCATCGCTGGCTCCAAGCTCCTGACCCTC
>JADGQU010000291.1 GCA_017881545.1 Gemmatimonadaceae bacterium | reverse complement strand
CTCCTCAGGAGCGATGGAGATGACCGGCTTGGTGCCGGAGCGTCCGAAGAGAGCGAGGATCTGCGAGGCGCTCTGATGCGTTTGCAAGCTGACGGGAGAGAGCCGGCTCAGAAGGCTGCTGCCGAGGGGAAGGAGTTGAAATACGCCCAGAGCGGCGATTGCCATCAGCGAGTAGATCGGGATCCGAAGAGCGCCGAGTTGTGCATCGGCAGGGCGGCTCATGAAGGCCAGAGCGGCGATGACAAAGGCAAACAGCTCGATCTCGAGGTTTCCTCCCGGCAGGATCGCGCCGTAGGGAAACGGGGCTACGGCGATGAAGATGAGTAGAAGGATGAAAGCGGCGGCCGAAAGCGCAGTGGGCAGGGGAGTCCGCGGAGCCTCCTCCTCTGGTAAACTGAGGCGGCTTGGGCCCTTCCGCGCCGAGCGCCCCCGATCGTGATTTGACGCCACCTGCCGAAACGCTACAGCGCGAGGGGCAGGATGGCAAGCTGTTTGCGGCGGCCGGGGGTGCGTTCCGGGCGCAAGGCAGCGTGAGCGTCTCGTAACCTTAAGCCCGAGGATTCCATCTTCATGAGATCGATGAGCAGAATCGCTATGACCGTCTCAAAGTGCAAAGCCGGCGCTCCGTCAAATGGAGCCGCATGCGCACCGCCAAGTGGAGCGGCGGCCGCCTCGGCCGCCGAGGGTGGACAACATGCTCCCAGCCACCCGCCCCCACCCCGCCAAGTCGCGCGCAACACATTCCTGGTCGCAATCCTCTGTTCCACGGCGCTCCTTGCCGCGCTCCCGGCGCGGGCCCAGGACTTCTATGACGAGCAGCTCCGGGCGGGCAAGGACAGCTTCCAGGCCGGCCGTACGCTCGAAGCGGCGGACGAGCTGCGCATTGCTGCGTTCGGCCTCCTCGACCGTCCCCAACTGCTGTCCGAGGCTCTCGTCAGGCTTGCCATCGCCCAGAATTCACTCGGAAACAGCGCCGCTCTGGCCCACACCCTCGAACGCTTTCTCGACGTCGAGAGCCGCTTCCAGATGTACGCCAAACTGACGCTTGACCCGTCGACCAGATCGGCATTCGAGACGCTCCTCAAGAAGAGCGTTCCCCGCGCCACGATCGCCGCGGTTCCCTCGCTGGCTGCGCTGTTGGACACCGATCAGCAGCGGATTGCCCGCCTTCCTCGACCCGAAAGGCTCAGGGCGCTGGAAGCTGCGGTACTCCGGGAGCCGAAGAATGCCGGCTGGCCCCTGGCTCTGGCGCGCGAGTACGCCGCATCCGGGGAGGGGGCTGCGGTCATTCGCTGGGCCGGCCTTGCGCTGGAGCTGGACAAAAACAGCGGTGAGGCCCGGGCGCTTCTGGTTCATGCCCGTGCCGCTCGCGGAGAATGCAGGGAGGCGCTTGCCCTTCTGGATCGGCTCGCAGCGGCCGACCTGCAGCAACGACCCGAACTGCTCGGCGACCAGGTGGTCTGTCTCGTCGAGCTCAAGCGGTGGGCCGACGCGCAGACGGCGATGACTCACCTGCCCGAAGGCGTCAAGAGTCGTGACGATGTCAAACGAGCGGCCCAGAAGATGCTGGATCAGGCCGGTGCCGGCCGGAAGCCTGGCCGTGCTGCAGCAGGCTCGAAGGGTGACCCCGATGTGGTAACCCCTCCGGCGACCGCCGCTCGGGCGGGCAATGACGGGGTAAAGCCGGTCAACGCCGGATCGGTTGAGCCGGCCGATGCTGCGCGGGACGTGGCCCCTCCGCGCAGCATCGCAGCCACGCGCGCTTCCGATGGATCTCCGGCCCGGAATGAGAGGTCCAGCCCCTCGGTGAACGAGGTCGTCCGGCGCCAGTCGGCGCATGTTCTCGAACAATCGAGACAATTGGTGAACGAAGGGAAATATCAGAACGCCATGCGGGTTCTTGTGGGAGCGGTACAGGACGATCCGTCGAATCGCGATCTGAGGCGGGCGCTCCTGGAGTCGTCGGTTCTGGCCAGCGACTGGCGAACTGCGGCCGCTCAGGCCGGGCTCGTTTCGCCTTTCGCACCGGGCGAAGAATTGTCGATGTTTTATGCCAGTGTGGCTCTCTACGAAGGTGGAAAGAAAGATGAGGCCAGGCGCCTCATGGAGCGAGCTCAGCCGCATATGTCGCCGAGCCCATTCGCCGATTACTACATCCGAGTTATTTTAGCGCAATAAATGAGAACTAAACCGGTTGTAGGGGTTGACTCATACCGGTCTTTCACCTAGATTGAACTGATCAATGTAATAATTTTACTTCACGAGGAAATGTCTATGTTCTATCGACGCGCTCTTGCACTCACAGCAATCTCTCTGATCCTTGTGCCCACGGCGACCTTCGCTGCCGACAACGGTCCGATCACAGTCAATCCGATCGGGTGTGTCGCTCCGGCGATGAACCCGCGTGTCACGGCTCAGATGGCGAATCCCGTCCGGAGCGCGCGCGTTTACTTCAAGGCGACCGGTGCCACCGAATACTACGTCGATATGCAGGGGACGGCGCAGGGGGGCTACTCGGCCATTCTTCCGCAGATTGAGCCGACCACCAGCTCGTTCACCTACCGCGTGGTAACGACCGGCGCCAGCGGTGCTCAGACGACGTCGCCGACTATGACTGCGTCTGCATCCGCCTCGTGCCCGCCGGCGAGTCTGTCGGCAGCCGACCAGCGCTTTGCTTCGAACCTCGTTCTAGGACTCACCGCCGACAGCCAGTCTGCGGTTCCTCAGGGGTTCACCTGCAAGGGGATCGTCAGCGAAATCACGGTCGACGGCAAACTGAAACCAAACGATGAATGCCACCGCGTGCTCGCCGCTGCCGCTGCGGGCGCAGGCACAGCAGGCGCAGGCGCCGCCGGAGCTGCCGCTGCAACGGGTGCCGCCGCCGGTGGTCTCAGCGCTGTTGCGATCGGCGTGATTGGTGCCGGCGCGATTGCCGCCGGAGCGATCATCATCCACAACAACAATAACAACAACAACGCGCCGGCATCTGCGGCCCGCCCGTAAGCCTGTTCTCAACTCTTCCCACCATCTCGTTCGGGCCGCCTCAGGGCGGCCCGAACTTTTTTGAGGCGGCTTTGAGTGGGCGGTTTGTCACCCCGAGCGTCTAGCGAGGGGTCTGGCGGGCGGGGGATACCGAGGTAGTTGGTGAAGGGCCTCTCGCCAGCACGACGTCACCGCGCCCACCCACCCGACCAGATTCCTCGCGAACGCTTCCAGGAAACATGAGTGTTCATGCGGCGTGGTAATCGTACGTAAAGGGTTGTCATCCCGACCGAGAGGGAGGGATCTGGTGGATTGGGTGGCGCGCATAACGTGGCCACTGTCTCCCGTCAGGTCAGCCGGCAAAATTCTCGAGCTGCGCGCCGCCCACCGCCCAGATCCCTCCCTCTCGGTCGGGATGACATCCAGACTGCGATCCCATTTTCTTTCTCTCAGGCGCGCCGCTCAGCGACGTCGACGGCTCGGAATGACAAGCCACTCCGTCACCGGCCTGGCTTGTTTCGGCACGATTGATGCGTCCGCCATTGCCGATGTGACCACCCGAGGGTGGCCACTGTTGGACGGTGCGCGTCGGGTCATGTTGCGGCGCACTTCTCTCTCATCGTGTGTATGCTGATTCTCGCGTTCCCTGCCGCCGGTGTTCACATTCGGGACTTTTGCCGAATCAATGCTGTTTTCCCATTGGGACAGTCCGCGTCCCGCAGTTTGACCTGGTAGTCAACCCCGTAGTACGGCCTTTTCGGGCGCTTTCTTGTCACCCGAAGGGGCGAAGCTATCAACCATGCCCGTTCTCAAACACGAAGCCGACACCTACCCTCCCGGGCTCTTCGAGCTCGAGATGCCCTGGCTGGTCGCCCATGTCCGCAGCCGCCAGGAGAAGTCGCTGGCGCGATATCTCCATTCCTTTGGCGTCCCCTTCTATCTGCCGCAGATGGAAAAGCGAATCCGGCGCGCCGGCAGGACCGTCGTTTCGTTTCTTCCTCTCTTCGGCGGTTACCTGTTCTTCCGTGGGGCCGCCGAAGAGCGCCTGCGGACCCAACGGAGCGACCTGATCGTGAAACTTCTT
>JADGQU010000290.1 GCA_017881545.1 Gemmatimonadaceae bacterium | reverse complement strand
ATGGGCAAGAACAAGCTCTTGTTCGATCTCGCCGGCGAGCCGGTTGTGCGCCGCGCAGTCCGCCAGGCCGCGGCCGCCGGTTTGGACCCTGTCATCGCCGTCGTGGGGTACGAGGCCGAGCAGGTGAGGCGCGAACTTGATGGCCTCGACCCGCCTTGCGTCATCGTCGTGAACGCCGGCTACGAGCGCGGGATCAACTCGTCCCTCAAGGCCGGGATCGCGGCAATCCCCGCCACCGCTGCCGGTGTGGTCGTCATGCTGGCGGACATGCCGCTGGTGACATCCGAAATGATCGCCACGCTTGTGACGCGGTATCGAGCGAGCGAGGCACCTCTCGTGATCTCGGACTACGATGGCGTTAACGCGCCGCCGATGTTGTACGACCGCGTGCTGTTCGAGGAGCTTCGAGTAATGGAAGGTGAAGGCTGCGGGAGACAGGTGGTCCGCCGTCATCGGAGTAGCGCAGAAGTAGTGGCATGGCCCGTCACCGCACTCACTGATCTCGACGTGCCTGGAGACTACGAGCGGATCCGGTCGCTCGCCGCGGGATGAGAGTGGTCGAGTGACGGTGTTGGCGACGCGGGGCCGTTGGTTACTTGTCGGTTGGTTGCTCGGATGCGCCAGTGCGCCTTCGGCGATCTCGCTTCAGGCAACCGGCCAGCGTCGAGATGAGGCCATCGCCGATTCGTTGGCCACGCGCTTCGATTCCCTTCGTCGTGCGAAACGCATTCCAGGGCTCGCGGCCGTAATCCTCCGGGACACGACGGTTTTGCTCGCGCGGGGATTCGGCTTCGCTGATGTGGAGCGCCAACTTGCCGTAACGCCCGAGACTCCATTCAACATCGCATCGGTCAGTAAGCCCATCTCGGCCGTGGTCGCGCTCCGTCTCGCACAGAACGGAGTGCTTGACCTGGATCGCCCGATGCAGCGGTATCGCGGCTTCGCTGAGTTCTGCGACGCGGTTCTCGCGCAGGGTGGCATCTTCTTCCGCGACTATGACTGCAAGAGCGACCGGCTGACGCTGCGTCGCATGCTCTCGATGACGGCCAACGGCGAGGCGGGAACGCGCTTCTGGTACAACCCACCATCGTATTCCTGGGCTTCGCGCCCGATGGCCGAGGTTACGGGGCGTCCGTTTTCGCAGCTGGTGGACTCGCTTGTGTTCCGCCCGGCGAACATGCACAACGCCGCGCGGATTCATCGAGCGTTGCCGCTCCGGGCGGATCTCGCTGCGCTACTCGCGTTGCCGTACCACATCGACTCCGCGGGTCGCGTCGCGCGGTCGGACCCACCCGCGCCTCAGGGCGATGGCGCGGCGGGCGGGGTGATCGCGAGCGCGATGGATCTCGCGCGCTTCGATGTCGCGCTTTCGGACGGGCGGCTGCTTTCGCCCGAGTGGCGCGCCAAGCTTTGGATGCCGACGCGAACCCCGTCGGGCGCGGTGCTCCCGTACGGACTTGGCTGGTTTCTCGCTGACTACAAGGGACGGCGCCTCGCCTGGCACACCGGGCTTTGGGAGGGGCAATATTCCGCGTTGTATCTCAAAATCCTCGATGAAACGGCGGACGAGCGGTTCACGTTAGTGCTACTCGCGAACAGCGACGGACTTCAGTGGGAGAGCCGCCTCGACGAGGCAGCGATCGAGCGATCGCCATTTGCCACCGCGTTCCTCGCTGCGTTCCCGGAACGCACAACCATACATTAGGGGCAGGATGCCAATCATCGACCGCCGCGCGCTATGGATCGCGAGCGCCCTGTTGTTCGCGAGGGCCGTGCTCGGGCTCATCTTCTTGATGGCCGGCATCTACAAAGTCTTCTCGCTCGGACCGGTCGGTCATGTGAAGCGCTTCTTCCTGCCGTACCAGGACACCTTCCTCCCGACATGGTCGCTCTGGGCGGTCGGTCTTGCTATTCCATTCGTCGAGTTGATTGCGGGCGCTCTCGTGTTCATGGGATGGCTTCGGACGGAGGCGTACCTGGCTCTCGGTGCTGTTCTGGTTGTGGTGACGTTTGGTCATCTGCTTCACGAGCCGCTCTACGCCTTTCACGAGCACGTGATTCCGCGACTGGCTCTCCTCCTTCTTCTATTGCTCATGCCTCCACAGGCTGATCGGTTTTCGATTGATGAGCTGCTCCATCGTGGTCAGGACAAGGTCGCGGGATCATCTTGAAATCATCGCTGGGCCTGGAAAGCGGAGTTGTTCGCCTTGTCGAATACGACCCACAATGGCCGATCCTGTTCGAGGAAGAGGCGGAACGTATCTTGGCGGCCGTCAGTCCTCTGCCGCTGACATTACGCCATGTGGGCAGCACAGCCGTGCCGGGACTTGTCGCGAAACCCGTCCTGGACATACTCGCCGGGTACGATGACTCCGCTCGCCGGTCGGACTATATCGAAGCTGTGTCCGCCGCAGGCTATCTGCATCGCGGCGAGCAGGAGATCCCGGGTCGGGATTTCTTCCGTCGCGGGGCGCCTCGCGCGTATCATCTCCATCTCGCGGAAACGGGCTCCGTGTTCTGGAAAGAGCACCTGGCGTTTCGGGATCTTCTCCGGCGGCACCCTGCCCTTCGCGACCAATACGCGTTGCTCAAACGCCGGCTGGCCATGAAGTACCCCCGTGATCGCGAATCCTATATTGATGCCAAAGGGCCGTTCGTCCGCGAGGCGCTGGCTCTCGCGAACTAGGACGTTGGGCTGCCCGAGCTCTCGAGCCCATGGCGCCAGCCAACTAAAGGCTTAGTTGACAACCCAAGCCAACAGGCGTAAAGTTCAACTAACTCCTTAGTTTGAGGCGGCCGCGGTGAGTGTATCCTTCACCGAGCGCGAGCTCGATATTATGGCAGTGCTGTGGGACCAGGGCCCCTCAACCGCCGCTGAGGTTCGAGACGCCCTGGCAGGGCACGGTGTCGACCTCGCCTACAATACTGTGCTCACCCTCCTCCGCATTCTCCAAGACAAAGGGCACGTAGATCACAAGGAAGAAGGCCGCGCCCACCGGTTCCGGGCCGCGGTCAAAAGGAAGGAAGCGGGAGCCAGCGCACTCACGCGCACCCTCGACCGGATGTTCGGTGGCTCCGCGGAAGCTCTTCTCATCCAGCTGGTGCGGCAGCCTCGCCTGTCAAAAAAGGATCTGAAAAGACTGCGGCGAGTGGTAAATGAAGAGCTCGACTGGAGGCGTGCCGGTAACAGCACAGATCCGAGCGCGAGGGATCGCGGATGATTGTCTCCTGGACGATCCACATCGACGCTGTGCACTCTCGCATCAGAGGCCGCGGTGTGGCATATAACCAAAGCCCATCACGCTGCAACCGAGGATCGCAAATGTTCAGGAAATCGGTGTGGTTGATTGCAATCGCTCTGGCGTGCAAAGGACCGGCGAAAATCCCTGTCGGCCCACCGTCAATTGAGGGTCGTATCACCGCGGTCCAGAAATCCGGTGAGCGAATTGGCAGAATCAATGTCGACGCAGTATCTGCCAGTGCCGCCGGCCTGGCCAAGGCAGCTGTGCGGGTTACGGAGGGCACGACTGTGATTGGACCACCTCCCAGACCCAAAACCACCGACTTCAACGCACTCCACGAGGGACTGTGGGTCCGGGTGTGGTTTGTGGGGCCGGTGGGAGAATCCTATCCGGTTCAAGCGCACGCGGGGACTATCGTCATCGATTCGACTGCCACTCCACCGCAGTGAAGCGCCGATATTTCGCAGGTCACCAGTGAAGGGGCGATATCTCGCGGGTCCGCTATTGCTCCTTGCGTGCGCTCCATCGACCGGCAAAACCGATGCGCAACACGGAACACAGCCTTCCGCTGCCGACAGCCTCGTCCTGGAACGCTCGATGTGTTACGGGACCTGTCCTGCGTATCGGCTGCGCCTTTCCAATGCGGGGGCGATCCGTTTCGAGTCACGGAATCCGGGGGACGAGGGTCGGATTGCTGAAGACACGGCAGCAGCCACGACTCTTTCCTTCCTGATTTCCAAGGCAAAGTCCATTGGCTTCTTTGAATTGCCCCCAGAAATTGCTGCCGATTCAGTCCTTTGTCGCATCCGCGCGACAGATAGTCCGACT
>JADGQU010000289.1 GCA_017881545.1 Gemmatimonadaceae bacterium | reverse complement strand
GGGCACCGGCGGCACCGGCGGCGCGACTGACCAGGCGATCGACTACGAAGTGACGATCCAGCTGCTCAACGTTCCGCCGGACACGCGTCCTGATTTCTCGTCGACCGCCAAGATCATCACGTCGACCAGGAACAACGTCGTCGCGATTCCGATCATCGCGCTCACCGTCCGCGAGGATAGCGTCAAGCCCGACACGTCGCTCACGCTCGCGAAGAGGGCGCCCGCGAAAGAGGTCGGTAAGCGCGACGTCGAGGGAGTGTTTGTGATCGGGACGAACAACAAAGTCACCTTCCGTCCCGTAAAGGTTGGTATCGCGGGTGAGAAGTACTTTGAGGTCCTCAGCGGCCTGAAGGAAGGCGAGAACATCGTCGGCGGCACCTACCAGGCCATTCGCGAGCTCAAGGACGGCGCAACGGTGCGCGCGCAGAAAGAACAACCGAAAAAGCCCGGCGAGCCGGCGAAGACCTAATGCCATTCACTGAAGAAGTACCGATCAGCACGACCGCAGAGCGTCAGGCAGTCACCGGCGTGGAAGGAGTCGCGCCGGGGGAGGACTGGGTCATCGTCACGCGCGGCTTGAAGCGCGAGTACGATATGGGCGGTGAAATCGTGCGGGCGCTGCGCGGAGTAGACATCGCGATTCGCCGGAACGAGTATGTCGCCATCATGGGACCGTCGGGCTCGGGCAAGTCGACGCTCATGAACCTGATAGGCTGCCTCGACACGCCCAACGCGGGCGAGTACTGGCTGAATGGCGAGCTCGTGTCCACCAAGGATGAAGACGAGCTCGCGCGCGTGAGAAATCGCGAGATCGGCTTCGTGTTCCAGACTTTCAACCTCCTCCCGCGCGCCACTGCGCTGCACAACGTCGAGCTGCCGCTGGTGTATGCCGGCATCGGCTCGGACGAGCGGCGCAAGAGAGCCACTGAGGCGCTCGAGCGCGTGCAGCTCGGAGATCGAATCCAGCACCGACCGAACGAGCTTTCCGGCGGTCAGCGCCAGCGCGTCGCGATTGCGCGTGCATTGGTGAATCAGCCCTCGATTCTGCTCGCCGACGAGCCGACGGGAAACCTGGATTCCACAACGTCGGAAGAAATCATGCGCGTCTTTGAAGGCCTGGCGGAGCAGGGTCAGACCGTCATCATGGTCACCCACGAGCCCGACATCGCGGCCCACGCGCGACGGGTGATCGTCCTTCGCGACGGATTGGTCTCCAGCGACGAAAAGCGCGAGACCTTCGTCAAAGCAGCCGGAATCGCCCCGCCAGATCTCAACCGGAAAGCCTGACCGTGCCGTTCGTCGAGGCAATCTGGCTGGCTCTGGCGCAGATCCGCGTGCAGAAGCTGAAAAGCTTCTTCACGCTCCTCGGCGTTTGCATCGGCGTGATGTTCCTGATCGCGGTCATTTCCATCGTGCAGGGCATGAGCAGCTACATGGAGAACGACTTCGCGGCGAAACTGCTGGGCGTGAACACCTTTACGGTGCGCCGGTTCCCCTGGTTCGGCGACGGCGCCGCCTCCGAAGAGGAGTGGCGAACCTGGCTTCGACGTCCGCGCATCTATCACTCGGATCTCGCGCTGGTCGCCAGCGTGCTCCCAACCGGAGCCAGGTACGCGGTCGAAAGCCAGGAATTCCTCCAGGCGCAATCGCAGTACGCGCGCCCCAAGCAGGTGGAGGCTCACGCCGTGGACGGCGACTACTTCACGATCAAGAAGTACGACGTCCGCATCGGGCGACTCTTCACGCAACAGGAGTCTACGCTTGGCGCGCCCGTCGTCGTCATCGGTGACGAGGTCGCGACCTATTTCTTCAAGGATCTCGATCCGCTCGGGCGCCAGCTCCGCATCAAGGGAATGCCATACACCGTAATCGGTGTGCTCGAGAAGCAGGGCTCCGTGTTCGGGCTTTCTCTCGACCGCGTGGCAATCGCGCCCTACAACTCCCCAATGCACCACTTTACAAATCCACGCGGCGACGTGGACGGAATAATGGTCCAGAGTCCGACCGCGCTCACGATGGGCGACGCGATGGAATCGGTGCGGGAGGTCATGCGGGGCCGGCGCAACCTCAGGCCCAGCGAGCCGGACAATTTCTTCATGGAAACGTCGGAGAGCGCGCTGGCGTTCATGGACAAGTTGAAGAAAGTGATGACCTTGGCCGGCACCGCGTTCCCCGCAATCGGATTGGTGGTCGGCGGACTCGTGATCATGAACATCATGCTGGTCGCCGTAGCCGAGCGTACGCGCGAGATCGGAATCAGGAAATCACTGGGTGCCAGGCGGCGCGACATCATGCGCCAGTTTCTGGTCGAGGCCGCAACGCTGAGCACTCTCGGCGCAGTCATCGGCATCATCCTCGGCATCCTGATCGCGAAGATCGTCGAGTGGAAGACTCCGCTGCCTGCCGCGGTAGCGCCCTGGTCAATAGTCATGGCGACGCTCCTCGGAACCGTCGTCGGGATAATCTCCGGCGTCTATCCAGCGCGCAGAGCGGCGTCGCTCGACCCGATCGAAGCCCTAAGGAAGGAATAGATGCGCCTCGCGCAGCGTGTGTTCAACGCGTTTGAGGGCGTCGGCATGGCACTGGACGCCATTCGGTCCAATAAGGTTCGTGCTGCCCTCACCATCATGGGTGTGGCGATCGGGGTGTTCGTCGTCGTGGCGATGTCATCGGTGGTGCGCGGCATCAACGAGAGCTTCGCCAAGGATCTCGAGGCTGCGGGGCCGACGTCGTTCTACATCTACCGCCGTCCCATCAGTGGCTTCCAGGCATGCGATGGCTCGGACGCGACCTGCCCCGAGCGCCGCAATCCGGCGCTCACGATCGACGAAGCGACTGCGATCGAGCGCTTGCCCACGATCAAGGCCGTCACAGCACATCTCGGCAGCGGCGCCAAGTTCACCTACAAAGACAAGCAGGTGAGCACAGGGATGGAGATCTACACGCCGAACTGGGTGGACGTGGATGGTGGAGACATCTACCCCGGCCGCAGCTTCACGTACGCCGAGAACACGACGGCGGCACGCGTCATCATCGTGAACCAGAAGCTGGCCGACCGGTTGTTCGGAACGTCGGACCCGATCGACAAGATGATCAACGTCGATGGCGTGGGATTCCAGGTGATCGGGGTCTATCACTACACCGCGAGTCCGATGGGAACGCCGACATCGGCCGGCGGCGGAGACCAGGCGAAGGCGATCGTGCCCTTCGAGTCGGCGCGCCGCAGCCTCAACCCGTGGATGCGGGGCGTGGATTTCATCGTCAAGCCGGAGCCGGGCGTGACGACGGAGGAAGCGACCGACGACGTGACGGCCCTGATGCGGGCTCGCCGCGGACTGCGCTCGACCGCTAAGAACAACTTTGAGATCGTCACGCAGGACCGGTTGATGGGAATCTACAACCAGCTGTTCGGCACTTTCTTCGTTGTTGGCATCGCGCTGTCGTCGGTCGGACTGCTGGTCGGCGGCGTGGGCGTGGTCGCGATCATGATGATCAGCGTCACCGAGCGCACACGCGAGATTGGGGTACGGAAGGCGCTGGGGGCGACCAAGAGCGCGATTCTCTGGCAGTTCCTGGTCGAGGCCGCGACGCTCACCAGCATTGGCGCGGCGATCGGGCTCATCCTCGGCATTCTCGTGGCGCTGGGAATAAAGACCGCGTTCCCCGCGATTCCGGCCTCGACTCCAGTCTCGGCTGTGGTTGCGGCGCTGGCCACGAGCGCGTTCACCGGCATTCTCTTTGGGCTGCTACCCGCGGCGCGGGCTGCGAGGCTAGATCCGGTAGAGGCGCTACGATACGAGTAGCTGGTGCCGGACTACCAGGTCATCGGTGCGGAACGCAGAGGGGATCGTTCCCGAACTCTATCTCCCCCGAACTCTGTCTTCCCCGAACTCTCTCCTCTCCAGCTATCAGATCTCCCTGTCCAGGTGCTGTAAGGAAGTTCTTTGTAGCGGCCACGGCGCTCTTTACCGAAATTAGTTCCATGCGCTTTATCGATGTAATAACGACGGCATTAGAGCAGATCCGCGTCAACAAGCTGCGCTCCTTTTTCACGCTGCTCGGCATCATCGTGTCCGTGGCGTTCCTC
>JADGQU010000288.1 GCA_017881545.1 Gemmatimonadaceae bacterium | reverse complement strand
GCTCCATGATCGCCGCGATCGCCGTGTTGAAGGCAAAGCGGCCGCTCATGTCGCCGGTGACCTTGTCGATCGCCCAGTTGGCCTTGCGCACCAGCGCCAGCGCGTCGCCCTCGGGGCTCGGCGGCTGCCGGGCGGCGTTCGTCGCCGGCGCCTCGTCGGCACCGGGCGCCAGCTCATCGCCCACGCGCCACAGGCGCGCGAGGAAGCGATGCACGCCCTCGAGCGACTTCTCCGACCATGCGGCGTCCTGGTCGGGCGGCCCGATGAACAGGGCGTAGCAGCGCGCCGCATCCGCCCCGTAGCGCTCGACGATCGGCGCCGGCGAGACGACGTTCCCGGCCGACTTCGACATCTTCCCCCCGTCGGGCCCGAGGATCATGCCCTGGGTGAACAGCGCCGCGAACGGCTCCTGCACGTCGAGCAGCTCCATGTCCGCCAGCGCCTTGACGAAGAAGCGCGCGTACATCAGGTGCAGGATCGCGTGCTCGATGCCGCCGATGTACTGGTCGGCCGGCATCCACGCCCGCAGCACCTCGCGGTCCCAGGCCGCCTCGTCGTTGCGCGCGTCGCAGTAGCGCAGGAAGTACCAGCTCGAGTCGACGAAGGTGTCCATCGTGTCGGTCTCCCGGAGCGCGGGACCGCCGCAGATCGGGCACGTCGTGTTGACCCAGTCCTCGGCCGCGCCCAGCGGGGAGCGGCCGCGGGGCTGATAGTCCTCGACGTCGGGCAGCTCGACTGGCAGCTCGCTCTCGGGCACTGGGACCATTCCGTCGCGCTCGCAGTAGACGACCGGGATCGGGCAGCCCCAGTAGCGCTGGCGCGAGACCAGCCAGTCGCGCAGCCGGTAGTTGACCGAGGCGTGTCCGATGCCCCGGCGCTCGAGCCAGGCGATGATCGCCTCGTTGCCCTCGACGGCGCCCAGGCCGGTGAACTCGCCCGAGTTGATCAGCCGCTCGGTCTCGCCATGGGCGACGAAGGCACGATCGTCGGGGGGCTCCTGGCCGTCCGCGGGCGCGATCACGTGGCGGATCGGCAGCCCGAACGCCTGGGCGAAGGCGAAGTCGCGCTCATCGTGCGCGGGCACGGCCATGATCGCGCCGGTGCCGTACTCCATCAGCACGTAGTCGGAGATCCAGATCGGGATTTCCTTTTCCGTCGCCGGGTTGATCGCGTAGGAGCCCGTGAACACTCCCGTCTTCTCGGTGCTGGTCTTCCGGGTCACGAGATCCTGATTCTTCGTTTTCTCGCGGTATTCGTCGACGTGCTTTTTCTGCTTGGGCTTCGTCAGCGACTCGACGAGTGGATGCTCGGGTGCGAGCACCATATACGTTGCCCCGTAGATGGTGTCCGGCCGAGTGGTGAAGACGCGTATCTCGCACTCTTTGCCATTCAGGTCGTGCGTCTCGAACGCGAGCTCCGCGCCCTCCGATCGCCCGATCCAGTTCCGCTGCGCAGTCTTCGTCGTCTCCGACCAGTCGATGTGATCGAGATTCTCGAGCAGCCGCGGCGCGTAGTTGCTGATGCGGAAGAACCACTGCTCCAGCAAACGCTGCTCGACCGGCGTCCCGCAACGCTCGCAAATGCCCCCGGAAACCACCTGTTCGTTGGCCAGAACGGTTTTGTCCTTCGGACACCAGTTGACGGCCGCCTGCTTCTTGTAGGCGAGTCCCTGCTTCAGCAGCTGTAGAAACAGCCACTGGGTCCACTTGTAGTAGTTGGGGTCGGTCGTGGCCAGCCTGTAGCGCCAATCGACCATTAGCCCTGCGCGTTCGATCTGACGCTGGAAGTTGACGATGTTCCGCGGGATGAGCTCCATCGGGTGCTGCCCGACCTTGAGGGCGTAGTTCTCCGAATGAATCCCGAAGGCATCGTACCCGAACGGCTCGAACACGTTGTGTCCCATGAGACGCTGGAATCGTCCATAAATGTCATTCCCTGTGAACGCAAAAAGATTCCCGACGTGGAGTCCTTCAGCGGACGGATAGGGAAACATCATCAGTGCATAGAACGGCCTTTGGGCGCGCTTCAGATCAGTGTGGTTGGTTCCACGCTCCTGCCAAAGGCGCTGCCACTTCAGCTCGATCGCCGACGGGTCGTAAGTGACGGCGTCTGAAGGGAAAGGGTCGTTCCGTGTTGCCGAGTTTTCCATCTGTACAAAGTAGCGGCTGAGCGACGGAGTTTCATCTCCGGCGCGGTTGACCGAGTCGTTCCACAATCGTTCCTCAAGATGACAGCAACGCAGCTCCCTCTCGTTTCGCGCTCTCCCGCCGGCCTGCTCAAACCGATGTTCAGCGCGCTGCAGCGCCGCGCGCTCGGAACCAGCGTCCTCTTTGGATCGGTGTTTCTCATCGGGCTCGGGGTCATCTGCTGGCAGCTCTACCGCCTGATTCCCATGGGAACCCGCCAGGATCTGATGGCGGTAGGCGGTGTCCAGATCGCGTTCACGATTGCCGTCCTCTGGATTGCTGTCGCACTCATAGCTACGGCCGCCGCCGCGCACATTTTCGTTCGCCAGCACGTGAGTGGGCCCGCCGCCGAGCTCGCGCGCACGCACGAGGCGATCGCAAAGGGTGATCTCTCCCGCAACTACAAGCCGTCGGCTTCCAACCGCGCCGTCGACCGCCTCTCGAAATCCACGACTTCGATGATCACCGAGCTGCGGGACGTGGCCGGAAGGATGCGGATCTCTGCCGACGACAACTGTCAGCTGGCATCACAGGTCTCGAAGGCGTCGGTTTCCGCGGCGGCGTTGGCCCGCGATGGCGCGGCGACGACCAATACGTTGAGTCAGGATGCGCTCGCGCGCGAGCGGACCGTCATGGAATTGAACGCCGAAGCGACAAAGCTGGTGGAGATCTCGGGAAATCTTCGCGAAGCCGCACAGGAAGGCTTGCGGCGCGACAAGGCGCTCAGGCAGCTGGCACGCGAGAACCGCATGCGTCTCGAGCGGACCGCGAGCTCGCTACAGTCTCTGGCTTCCGATGCGCTCGAGAGCGCCGAAGGAATCAACGCGATGTCGGCGGCAGTGGACGAGATCGGAGCGTTCCTCGTGCTGGTGCAGAAAATCGCCCGGCAGTCGAAGCTGCTCGCGCTCAACGCGGCAATGGAGGCAGCCCGCGCCGGTGAACACGGTCACGGCTTTGCCGTCGTGGCGAGCGAAGTCCGCCGCCTCGCCAGCAGCTCCGCCGATGCGGCCCAACGCACGACTTCGCTGGTGCAGGAGATGCTCGACAGCGTCGCGCAGTCGCGCGAGGCGACCTCGCGAACGGTGGCCACGGTCGAACAGGCTCTGGAGGCGACGCGCGCGGGACGCCAGTCGCTGTCGAGGGTCGAAGAGGGTACGGTCGAAGGAGAAGATCTGAGCGGCCGCATCGAGAAAGCCGTCCGTGAATCGAACGATCTGATCTCGATCATGGGCCAGCATCTGGCGAGTCTGTCCTACGGCACCAGCGCGTTCTCGCGCGCGATGCACGAGGTCGCCCTCTCGGACGAAGAGCAGAGCAGGAACATCGCCGACCTCGCGGCAGTCGCCAGTGCCCTCACCGACGCATCGACGCGCGTTTCCGAGCTGGTCTCTACGTTCAAGCTCGGCGACACCTGACCTCGGGCATCTGCGGCCTCTCCGATCGCGCAAACTTGAACGGCATCGGAAGTAGTCGCGCTCCGCTCGAATCGGCCACCGCAAAACGAGTCCCCTCGTAGGCGCAGGCCGACCCGAAACGGCCGTCCTTGGACAGGGCGTAGAACGACAGGTCGAATAGCGGACGGCCCGCCGGATCCAACAGCCGCCGCTCGGTCATCGCAATGACTCGGTCTATCGTCTTCATGCATGCCTGGTCGGGCGAGAGCCCCTGCCGCATGAACTCGACGATGAGGAACGCGCCGCAGATTTTGATGTTCGCCTCGCCGCGCCCGGTCGACCCTGCCGCGCCAACGGTGTTGTCGCAGTACTGACCGGCGCCGACGATCGGCGAATCACCGATTCTTCCCGGTATCTTCCACGCGTATCCGCTGGTCGTGGTGACCGACGATATGTCTCCCGCCGCATTCAACGCGTTCATGTTGATGGTTCCGGTGGTGAACTTCACGTGCAG
>JADGQU010000287.1 GCA_017881545.1 Gemmatimonadaceae bacterium | reverse complement strand
AGTTTTGGAAGTTGACGGTAATAACTTGGCGGAAGATCGGTTCGGATCTCACGAATCTGATCTTCCGCGAGATGGAAATTATCGATCAGCCATTCGGCCGCCGGTGTTATAGGGCGCTTGTCCTTAATTGCGGCTGCGATGACACGATAGGCGTCAAGCAGGGCTTGATCGTTGTCGAGAACCCGCTTCGCTAGAGGCCGCCCGCGCTCCGGTCGCGAACTGACGGACTGTGCAGCGGCCAAGCTCTCGGCGTGCTGCTCCAGGCGCTCAACGCTGAAAAGCTCTTCGCGGATTGCCTCCTCGTCGGCCCAAGGTGGAGCCGATGAGATCCTTGGTAGCAATCTTGAAAACCGCCTACGCAAGTGATCCTCGTTCTCGGTGACGATCGGCGTTGCGCCGCAGACGTCCGTCTCTCGTCGACTTGCTATCTAACGGTTGCCGACCCGACCGGGGAACCGCACAATGACGCGGTGCCTCGGTTGGCTCGCGTCGCGGATCGGCTTCGGAATTCGGAGATGTCGCGAAGTTAACTGGGAAGCGGGATGATAAGGCTGGCTTTGTGGCTTGTATGTTCCCATATAAGCACGATCGCAGCGAATACATCATGGGATTCCGTGGCTAAGTTACTGTAATTGCTCTTGCCTTTGAACACGCGGGTTCTTCACAAATGTCTATTTCAGCCAATTCGCAGAATTTTCGTTTTGAGGCCGCCGACGCGCCGTTCCCAGCGTCGACACCACGGCCGTGAAAGCTTTGACGGACAGCAAGATTCGCGCCGACCGGCTGCGGGCTGAGATCGCGCAGCTTGAAGCACGCTATGACGGATTGTTTCCGCCTGGGGTCTATTCGGTCCTCGAAAGCCTCAGACATGAACTCGTTGCCCTCAATAAGACCGTTTAGCCGAGACAATGTACCGACACTAATGCAAGCACTCTTCATCGGGCAAACATATATCGACGTGACATTTTTGACCGATCGGATGCCGACCGGAGACGAGAAGCATGTCGCAAAGGCCTATGCTATCTCGTTCGGCGGCAATGCGATCACGGCTGCATTCTGCTGCGCAAAATTAGGACTTGTGCCCGAACTGCTCGCGACGGTCGCCGACGACTGGCTCGGTCGCATGTTCCTGGATATGGCCGCGAAGTATGGGATTGCGATCCATCCGCGGAAGGTTAGAACGTCGTCGCTGTCATTCGTCATGCCGAACGATGGCAAGCGGGCCATCGTCCGTTGTCGTGATGACGATTTTCTCGACCCGTTCCCCCGCCTGAACCTATCCGGTTGCCGGGCGCTTCATTTGGATGGCCATCAGCCGGATGCGGCGATGTATCATGCCAAAATTGCCCGGGAAGCAGGGATTCTCACCTCGCTCGACGGCGGCGGACAGCGATCAAACACGCATGAGCTCCTTGCCTTCATCGATGTCGCGATCGTGGCCGAGCGTCTTTGCGAGCAAATGCAGTTGGAGCCGGCAAGAATGCTCGACTATCTCAAGGGTCGGGGCTGCAAAATTGGCGGCGTGACGCTCAGCGAACGTGGTCTGCTCTGGTACGATGAGACAGGCACTGTTCGAACACTTCCAGCTCTTACTGTGCCGCCGGATCGTGTTCTTGATACGAGCGGGGCTGGCGATGTCTTCCACGGCGCTTATGTCTATTCCTATCTCACCGATGCAGCGAAAAGTTGGGCGGAGCATTTCCGCTTCGCCCGTGCCGCTTCCGCTTACAAGATCCAACACCTCGGCAACGAAGCCGGATTGCCAACTCTTGCCGATATCGCCACCGCTGAGCGTGAGTTTGCCGGCAATACTGATTGCACCAAGTAGTACTAGCGAAGTCCGAAATGGGTCATTTGCGAACGCGGCGTACTCCGATCACGATGTCTGCTTTACCCCCGAATGCAAAATGCGCTGGTAGCTCTTCGATGTCGCTTTGTGCAGAAGCAGAAGTCAGCTCGGTGTAAATCGAATTTGCAAAATTTGGCAACGCTATCGGGCGCGGGATTTAAATTTCTGGCATTTCATTCTTTTACTGCTCCGGTCATCGCCGAGACATAGTGCTCGACGAAGAAGGCATACAGGATCACCAACGGTAGCGATCCGACCAGCGCGCCAGCCATCAGCGAGCCCCAGCGGTAGATGTCGCCGTCGACAAATTCATTGACGATGGCGACTGGCACCGTCTTGTTCTGGGTCGAGGACAGGAAGGTGAGCGCGTAGATGAATTCGTTCCAGCACAGCGTGAAGCAAAAGATGAACGACGAAATCAGCCCCGGTATCGCAAGCGGCAACACGATCTTGGTGAGGATTTGCCAGCGGCTGGCGCCGTCGATCAGCGCGCATTCCTCCAGCTCGAATGGGATGGTCTTGAAATAGCCCATCAGCAGCCAAGTGGAAAATGGAATGAGGATGGTCGGATAAGTGAGGATCAGCGCGAACGGCGTGTCGAACAGGCCATACTGGAATACGACCGAAGCCAGCGGGATGAACAGGATCGAGGGCGGCACCAGATAGGCCAAGAAGATCGCGCCGCCGACCCACTGCGCGCCTTTGTAGCGCAACCGCACGATCGCATAGGCGGCGAGCACGCTGGCGATAATCGAGAGCACGGTGGCGCAGATCGCGACCAGCATCGTGTTCCATAGCCAACGTGGATAATCGGTTTCGAACAGCAGTTTGTAGATATGCTTGAAGGTCGGATTCCAGGTCCAGAATGGATTAAAGCGCTCAAGATCGAGCAGTTGCTCGTCGGGTTTGATGGCGGTGAGCGCCATCCAATAGAACGGGAACAACAGCACCGCCAGAATAATGAACAGCGGCAGATAGAGCGTAATGAGCCGCCGCGGCAGCCTCTCAAGATAGCTCATGCCTTCGCTGTGATCAGCGGCCGGCGACACGCCGGTAAGAACCTGTTTCGGCTCGGCCAGCTTGGAAGCGAGCATCTCAGTCATTGCTCTCTCCCTGCTGCCACTTGCGCCGCTGCAACCCGAACCAGGAAATCAGAATGGCCGCTAGCAGGAACGGGATCATGGCGGTGGAGATCGCCGCGCCTTCGCCGAGTTGCCCGCCCAGGATCGCCCGCTGATACGACAGCGTCGCCATCAGCTGCGTGGCGTTGACCGGACCACCGCGCGTGAGCACCCAGATCAGCTGAAAGTCCGTGAAGGTAAACAGCACCGAAAACGTCATCACCACCGCGATAATCGGCGTCAGCAGCGGATAAGTGATGTAGCGAAAAATCTGCCAGCTGCTGGCGCCGTCGATGATCGCGGCTTCATAGAGCGACGGCGACACGGTCTGCAGCCCGGCCAACAGCGTGATGGCGACGAAGGGCACACCGCGCCAGATATTGGCGAAGATCACCGACCAGCGCGCATTCCAGATATCGCCAAGAAAGTCGATATTGCCGGAAATCAGCCCGAGGTGTCGAAGCGACCAGGACACGATGGAAAATTGGGCGTCGTAGATCCACCAGAAGGCGATGGCCGAGAGCACGGTCGGTACGATGAAGGGAATCAGCACGATGGCGCGCAGCATTGCCTTAAACGGTAGATTTTCATTGAGCAACAGCGCGAGATAGAGCCCGACGGCGAATTTCACCGCGCTGGCGACGCCGGTATAGAGCAGCGTGTTGAACACCGAGAGCCAGAACACGCTGTCGTCCCATAGCCATTCGTAGTTCTCGACACCGATGAAAACGCCGCTGCGGCCGATCTTGGCGTCGGTGAACGACAGCCACACGCCGAGGCCGAGCGGATAGGCAAGAAATAGAATCAGGAACGCCGCCGCCGGCAGCATGAACCAGAAGGCTAGCCAACTACGATTGGTCTTGAGCCGGTCCCAGCCCGTGAGGGCCAGCGGCGATGGTCTGGCGGTTTTGACGGCGACATCGGTCATTGACAAGGGCCTCATGCAACGGAGGCGGCGCAGCGCCATGCGCGCGGCGCCGCCAGTCCGAAGCTCACGTCATCAGCGATAGATTCGCTGCAATTGCCGCTCGGCGATTTTGATGGCGCCTTTGGCGTCTTCGCGGCCGGTGCAGAAGCTCGCGAACATATCGAGCACGACGAAATCGGCGATGGCCGATGCCGCCTTCTCG
>JADGQU010000286.1 GCA_017881545.1 Gemmatimonadaceae bacterium | reverse complement strand
GGCATCCCGACGCTGCCTGAATTTGCGGAACACATCCGCGGCCGGCTTCTCGCCACCATCCGCGCGCACGAGCCCGAAGGTGCGCTCGCGCACGGCGGTTGCCAGCGGGGGCCGCGCGAACAATCGCTCGTCGTAGTCGCAGTAGCACCACGCGTAGGCCCCCGCGGCACCCGTCGCCACCAATCTCTCGAGTACAGCCCCGTAGTAGCTCGCCTGCTCCTCTTCCGACGCCAGGTACGCCGACCTCGGCGCCCCCAGGAAATCGTCGGTGATCGTGCGTCCCGGGGATCCCTTCGGAGCGGTGCACATCCCGAACTCCTGCATGAGTGTCCGGCGGCCCGTTCCCGAGAGTCCGGCGGTCAGTGCGCATGAGAATGGCACCAGCTCCGGATCGAGGAAGCTGCGGGCGAAGTCGGAGTACAACGGGTAAGCGTGCATGACGTCTTCGTCGACGATGCGGGCGAGATCGTCCACGCGCATGTTGTTGTCGGTCGTCAGCGATGGTAGGTGCGCGCCGATCCGGATCTGCGCGCGGGGCGCGCATTCGCGGATCGCGCCAGCGAGCGTCGAGGCCCAGACGCGGGCAACTTCGCGCGACCGGGGAAGCTGCGCGTCGTCGATCTCGTTCGCGAGATCGAATCCGCGGATCGAGCGATCCCCGGCGACGGCGCGAGCGCACGCCTCTGCCAGCAGCGTCTGCGAGCGAAGGACCACCGGATTCGAAAAGAGGTCGGCCGCGCGTCCCTGGGCGTCGAGCATCCATGCGGGCCACCAGATCGTGCCGCTCATGTTGAGGACGATGAGCGTCGGCACCACTTTGAGCCCTTTGTCCGCCGCCGCGCGCACTACTTCCACCAGACGCGCGATCATGCCCGCGTCCACGGTCGACGGGGCAGTGAGGAAATCCTTCGTGCGCGCAAATATCCGCACGACTTCGAAGCCAAGGTCGGCGATGTGCGTCATGTCATCACGCACTTCGGCGATGTCGAACTCCTCCCACATGTACATCGCGCTCTGTCGCGGCCAATAGTTGATGCCCAGCTCGAAGCTCACGCCGCCAATCCCGACAGAATCTCCTGTAGTGACAGATCGGCGACGGCAACTACGCCGTCGGCCGCGCCGTAGTAAACGCGCACGAGATCGCCGTCGGTCAGCGCGCCACAGGTGAACACGACGCTCCCGAAAAATCCTTCACGCTCGTAAGGCGCTTCGGGCTTGAGAATCGGCTCGCGCGAACGTGCTCTCACGCGAGAGGGATCGTGCCGGTTGAGAAGCAGTGCGCCCAGCGAATAGGTTGGTGGCGAGCCCGTAACGCCGTGGTAGATCGCCAGCCATCCATCCTCCTTCTCGAAATGGACGCGGAAGGGCACCGCACCGCCGCCCACCTTCGTATCATCCCAGCCTGATTCCCGCGGAGTCGCGACGATACGATGGCTCCCCCACGATTTCAGATCGGTAGATCTGGCAGTCCAGATCGAATGTTGACCCAGGCCCTCTGGCATCGGCCGGTGCAACGCCGCGTACTGTCCGCCGATCTTCTCGGGAAAAATCGTGACGTTGCGGTTGGGAGGCGGGAAGATGATGCCGTGCCGCTCGAATGTTTTGAAATCCGTAGTCGATGCGAGGCCGGTCCCGATTCCATAGCTCGACACGGCGGTATAGGTGATCCAGTACACGCCGTCGAGCTGCGTGATGCGCGGGTCTTCGATTCCGAACGACTCGTATGCGGTCGCGGCAACAAGTGCCGGCAGTCCTTCGACTTCGAAATGAATGCCATCAGTGGAGCGCGCGACCCGCAGGTGCGACATCGACGTGAGCCAGGTCCGCCCGCTGTCGACAACGAGCCGCGGGTCGCTCACATCCGGGCCTTCCGCGGTGACCTGCCACCGCTTGATCTCGATGCGGCCGGTGTCCGCGTTGAAGATGGGAGCAGCCGCGAGTCCAATCGACATCTTTCGCGGCGCTTCCGCCACGCGCAACAGGAGGACGACCTGTCCTTCGTGGCGAGTGACGGCGGGATTGAAGACACCCAACACCTCGAAGTCCGGCCTCGAGGGCAGGACCATCGCCGGGGTTATGATCGGGTTCTCAGGCGCGCGGATAGCCGTCACGCGCTACACACGGCAGAGCCGGACAGCCTCAGCGAGTGAAGTGCGCGGATCGCGTGTGGGCACGAATTCCTGTGCGACGTACCCCGTGAATCCCGATTCGCCGATCGCTCGCATGACTGCCGGATAGTTCAACTCCTGGGAGGAATCGATTTCGTGCCGACCCGGCACTCCGCCGGTGTGATAGTGCCCAATATACCGGTGATTGTCGCGAATCGTGCGGATCACATCGCCTTCCATGATCTGCATGTGATAGATGTCGTAGAGCAGCTTGAAGCGCTCCGAATTGATCTGTTTTGCGAGCGCCACGCCCCACACGGTGTGATCGCACTGATAGTCCGGGTGATCGATCTTCGAGTTGAGCAGCTCCATGCACAGTGTCACCCCGTGCCGCTCCGCGACCGGGACGAGAGGAGCGAGTCCACGCGCGCAGACTGCGCGACCATCGTCATCGCTCTGGCCGGCTCTGTTTCCCGAAAAACAGATCACATTCGGCACCCCCGCCGCGGCCGCGAGCGGAATCGCGCGCTCATACGCGGGGATGAGCCAGGCGTGGTTCTCGACGCGGTTGAAGCCCTGTGTGAGGCGGGTGTCCGGATTCGGCACTGTCGCGTATCCCATCGCGCAGGTGAGTCCGTAGCGCCTGGGGACCGCCCACTCGTCGGGCTCCAGGAGCTCGACCGAATCCAGCCCCAGCTCGCGGGCCATCTGCGACAGCTGGTCGAGAGTGAACTTGTTGAACGGCCACCGCGTGACCGAGAGCTTGAACGCTGCGGCATGCTGCCCGGTATCGAGCCCCGCCTCGGGGGCGATCAGATCAGTGGCTTCAGCCCGTGGGGGCCTGAGCCCGATGAGTCCCGCGGCTCCGGCACCCGCTCCGGCGAGAAACGTCCGCCGAGTGATTTCGTTGCTCATTCATCCCTCCGGGTTCGGCGTGGCCAATGTGGGAGTCGTCCCGCTCAGTGTCAAGCGAACCGGCGGGAGGTGGACCGCCCGTAGCCCCCAGCCTCCGGAGATACTTGACTGGCTCTCGTAGCGCAAAGCCCCGAAATGCTTCAGATTCTTCGGACTCCGCTTCAGAGGTCGCGAAGGGTAGGCGCACAAAGAGCTCGGCCGTCCATCTCTCTCACCGAAGACACGCCATGAGCAACCTCAGTATCATCGACATCCTTGTGATCGCCGCGTATTTCCTCGTCCTGTCGGGGATCGCCTACTGGGCCGCGCGCAAAGAGAAAAACGTGAGCTCGGACTACTTTCTCGCGAGCCGGGATGTGGGTTGGCTCGCGGTCGGAGCCAGTCTCTTCGCATCCAACATCGGAAGCGAGCACCTGGTGGGGCTCGCCGGCACCGGGGCGGCCAGCGGTCTCGCGGTCGGCCACTTCGAGTGGCTAGCCAGCTTTATCCTGTTGCTCCTGGGCTGGCTGTTCGTGCCCTTTTATTTGCGAAGCGGCGTCTACACCATGCCGGAGTTTCTCGAGCGCCGCTACAACCCGGCTGCGCGCTCGTACTTCACCTGGGTGTCGATCGTCGGCTACGTCCTGACCAAGATCAGCGTGACGCTGTTCGCCGGCGGCATCGTCATGCGCGCGGTGACGGGTTTGGATTTCTGGACGAGCGCCGCAATCCTTATCGTCATCACCGGGCTGTACACGATTTTCGGCGGACTCCGCGCGGTCATCTATACAGAGGTGCTGCAGGCCGTCGTGCTGATCGTGGGCTCGATCACGCTGATGTTCATCGGCCTCCACGCAGTTGGAGGATGGTCGGGGCTCCAGGCCAAGGTGCCGCCTGCCTTTTTCTCGATGTGGAAGCCGTCGAGCCATAAAGATTTTCCGTGGACGGGCGTCGTCTTCGGAGCGCCGATTCTGGGCATCTGGTACTGGTGTACCGACCAGCACATCGTGCAGCGCGTGCTGGCGGCAAAGAATATTCAGGAAGCCCGCCGCGGAACGATCTTCGCCGGCTACCTGAAGATCCTTCCGGTTTTCATTTTCGTGCTGC